>NZ_DAMBHK010000058.1:0-16017 GCF_032060305.1 Kaistella sp.
TTTTTTTTATATCACTTAAAAGGCAGTTAATCTACATAAATCCCAGCCCAGCTTTTTTTCAATGGCAAAAGGAAATCGCTCAGAAAAGCAACATATGTATTCTTCGAAAAGTCGAAAACTTCAATATCATGGGAGATTTCGCCTTCCTTTAAACCTTTCCGGAAGTCCTGCAGCTTCATGGTTTTAAGCTCGCCGTTTTCTATAAAACTGGCTTTCATTCTGTCGAATAAACCCAGCTGAAATTCAGCATCAATTTCTCTCATCACCTGTCCTAAAGCATCGATAGAACAGCCAGAAGCGGCCTCTTTCTCCTCATCAACACAAATCACGATAAACTGATTCTTCTCGATCTTGAATGAAGATGAAAGTGGTTTTCCGTGTGCTGCCCACGTGGCCAGAAAGTCGTATAATCTTTCAGTAATTATTTTACTTTCTTTAGGCGCAAAAGGTCGCGAAGCAGGGTAAATAATCACTCTGTAATCACTGGTTTCTACAATATTTGATTCTTCTATTTTCATTTTTAAAAAGAGTTTAGATACTCGATTTAAGATTCAAGACAAGAACAGTTAAAGTCCTGAAATCTGTTGTCATTTTATAAATCCTCCGCTTCTGCTAAAAGTTCGACAATATCCTTAACGGCAACTTCTTCATTTTTATTGAAGTGTTTCACCCCGTCGGTCATCATTGTATTACAGAACGGGCATCCGGTAGCAATGATCTGCGGCGTTTCCGACAATGCTTCCTCGGTACGCTCCACATTGATGTCTTTGTCGCCTTTTTCAGGCTCTTTGAACATCTGTGCACCTCCCGCTCCACAACATAAACCATTGGATTTGCATCGCTTCATTTCTACCAATTCCGCATCGAGTTTCTCAAGAAGCATTCTCGGTGCTTCGTATTCGCCGTTAGCTCTGCCAAGATAACAAGGATCATGGAAAGTGATTTTCTTTCCTTTGAAACTTCCGCCTTCTACCTTCAAACGGCCTTCTTCCATCAGTTTTCTGAGGAACTGGGTGTGATGCATAACTTCATAGTTTCCGCCCAATCCAGGATACTCGTTTTTAATGATATTGAAACAATGTGGACATGCCGTTACGATTTTTTTTACTTCGTAAGCATTCATGATTTCGATGTTCGTAAGGGCCATCATCTGGAAGATGAATTCGTTTCCGGCACGTTTTGCAGGATCGCCGTTACAGCTTTCTTCCTGACCAAGAACCGCAAACTCAACACCTACTTTGTGTAGAATCTTACAGAACGCTTTGGTGATTTTCTTCGCTCTGTCGTCGAAACTTCCGGCGCAGCCAACAAAAAATAAAACTTCAGGTGCTTTTCCTTCGGCAGCATATTCTGCCATTGTTTTTATTGTGAAATCCATTTTTTCAATATGAAATGTGAGAATTTGAAATTTGAAAATGTAATTAAATAACTTCCAAATTTTGAAATTGATTTTATCTAATTATTCTTTTGCCCAGTTTAAGCGATCGGCCTGATTATAAGCCCATGGAGCTGCATTGTTCTCTACATTTGTCATCATAACGTTCAGTTCGCTTGGCGCGGAAGACTGTTCCATGACCAGAAATCTACGCATTTCGAAAATAATCGACAGTGGGTCAATCAATACAGGACAGGCTTCTACGCAGGCGTTACACGTGGTACACGCCCAAAGTTCTTCTCTCTGGATATGATCATCGAGCAGTTTTTTGCCGTCGTCGACAAATTTGCCGTTTTTGTTGATGTTTTTTGCCACTTCTTCGATGCGGTCTCTTGTATCCATCATGATCTTACGCGGCGAAAGTTTCTTGCCTGTAAGATTGGCAGGACAAACGGCAGTACAACGGCCACATTCAGTACATGAATAAGCATTGAGTAACTGAACCTGATTAAGATCAAAGATATCATTCGCCCCAAATTTATCAGGAACAGCATTAGGATCTGCATCGGGTGCTGCGGCGTAAGGATCTGCATTTGGGTCCATCATCAGCTTTATCTCTTTGGTAACAGAATCTAAATTATTGAATTTCCCTTTCGGTTGCAGATTGGCAAACCAGGTGTTCGGAAACGCAAGAATGATATGGAGGTGTTTTGAGTAATAAAGGTAATTCATGAAGAACAGAATTCCAACAAAATGAAACCACCAGGCTCCTCTTTCAAGGAAAACCAAAGTGCTGTCGCCTAAATTACTGAAAAGAGGTGCAATCAACCCAGATGAAACAGGGAAGCTGCCGTGTTCGGCAAGCACTCCTCTCTGCTGAAGAACCCAGTCTGCAGAATTCATCGTGAAAAATGCTGTCATTAAAGCAAATTCAATAATCAGAATCCAGTTGGCATCCTGTTTTGGCCAGCCGAAAAGTTCTTTCATAGTTAGTCTTCTTACACCGTAGAAATTTCTTCTGATAAAGAATATTACGACTGCGATTATGACTAAAAGTGCTAAAATTTCAAGTGTCGCTGTAAAGGCTGCATAAAAAGAATCACCAAGAATTCCGGCAAGGAAACGGTGAGTCCCGAAAATTCCGTCGACAATAATCTCAATCAATTCAATATTGATAATAACAAATCCTACATACACGAACATATGCAGAATCCCGGCAATTGGTCTTTTGCCCATTTTGCTTTGCCCTAAGGCGACTCTTGCCATTGTTTTCCAACGTACATCCGGATGATCGGTGCGGTCGATTTTCTTTCCGAGCTGTATGTTTCGGTAAATTTCCTTTAAGCTTTTAAAGAAGAGTCCAAAGCCCGCAATAAGGGCAATGATGAAAATAATATTGTCAATATATTGCATATTGAAGGGGTTTTTAGTCTTTAGGCGTGCTGTTCTTTCCGAATACAGAGAAATTAAGATATCTTTTCGGATTGGCCTTCAGGTCCAGAATAAGATTATTTAAGTTCGCCGAGGATTCATTAAGATTATTGTAAAGTTGCTCATCTTTTGTGAGTTTACCAAGCGATCCTTCACCATTTTGTATGCCGGAAATAATACCGTTGAGTTTATCTGCCGTTAAACTTAATTTATCAATGGTATTGTTGAGTTTCTGCACATCAACTTCATCGGCAACCCGTCCATATTTATCGATGGTGGTTTTTGCGCTTACCGTAGCAAGATTTGCATTATCGAGCATTTTTTGAATGCGCGGATCATTATTGGCAAGCAGCGCATTTGTCTGTTGTGAGGTCGATTCAAATGAAGTGACGGTACGGTTAAGACTTGAAAGTAATGCACGTATAGCCTGCTGATTCTGCGCATCGGTCATTGCGTTAGCATTCATCATCAAGCTGTCAACTCTTTTCAACACGATTTGCAGCTGGTCTTTCACCGGCCCCACCTGCGATGAGATATTATTCATCATCGAAAGCTTGAAAGCGCCCTTCAATGTATCCCCATCCTTAGCCATAGGACTTCCGTAGGCGAGGTTTACCCGCATTTCTTTTCCTGACATTAATCCAGGTTCGAAAATCTCTAAAGTAGAACGTTTGGAGAACTCGAAATTATCGTCTACCGTAACTTTTACTACGAAATGAATCTTCCCGTCGGGTTCTGTGATCGGAATGATCTGATCAACCTGCCCCACCTTTAACCCGTTGATTGACACCGGATTAGAAGCCTCTAAACCTTCTACATTATCAAACTTTGCATAGAAAATATTGTCGGTTGTGAAAAGGCTTTTACCTTTCATGAATTGGAACAGAATTATGAATCCTACAATTGCTAAAATTGCGATTAACCCTGCTTTTATTTCTTTTGTGAACTTCACTTTTTCTTAATTTTTAATGGACAAATATAATACATTTTCAACGAAATTTTTAAATCTCCGGTCAGCAATGCAAAAAGCGACCCATAAGGATCGCTTTGATATTATTAAATTACTTTTCGACTTATTGCTGTGCAGCCTGGTTATAAACCTCAATCCTGTAATCTTCGATTTTAGCATTGTCCTGAAGGCTTCTAAGCAAAGCCTGGCCAAACTGCTGCGAATTCTGGCTGGCAAGTGCCTGGGTAACCTGCTTGATGTCTCCCGGTTGTTTGTTAAGTGTTTCAGATTTTTTTACTAAAACATAAACTCCCGTCATTCCTTCTACCGGATTTGAAACTTTACCCTTTGCAACACCAAATGCTGCACCGGCTACTTTAGGTTCCATAGCTCCGGCAATCTGAGGGCTCAACATATTCACCTGTGCAGTTTGCTTCGCAGACCCGAACATTTTAGCGATCTGATCTAAGCTTGTTGCTTTGGCAGCGGTAATTTTATCTGAAATCTGTTTTGCTAAAATTCTGTTTTTAACAATTGGCTCAATTTGATCACGAACAGCTTCCGGATCGGCAGTCCCCGGATCCTGAATTCCATTGAGGTAAGCTACGATTCTGTCTCCTGTACCATCAACCGTGAAGATATCAGCATCGCCTTTTTCACGTTTCTTATTAAATGCCCACGCGATAATTTCTTCGTCTTTATCCGTACCCAATCCTGGTAACTGACCCTGGAAACGGCCAACTTCTTTTGGATTGAAGAACTGGTAATTGTTTTTCTTCGCTACATTGGCAAAATCATTAAATGTTTTACCCTGAATCTGCTGAATAAATCTTGTGGCCTTCGTGTAAACCTCGCTTTCAGTTTTGTCTGAAGGTTTTATTGCTTTTACGAGGTTGGCAACTTTATAAGTCATCGCACCGGATTTCTTGTCCTCGATATTGATGATATGATAACCAAACTGTGTTTCCACAACTCCAGTGGCTCCTTTTCCATTATTCGCAAGGAAACTTAAATATTCCGGAACGAATGGCGTTGCAGGAGTTGTCCAGCCTACGCTTCCACCCTGTCCCGCAGATCCCGGATCAGAAGAATATTTCAGGAATTCTGCAAATTTAGCAGGTGTTGCTTTCAAAACAGCACCGATGGAATCTGCTAATTTTTTCGCTTCTTCTTTTGTTCTAGTCTCATTTGCACCAGCCTGATTTCCTTTATAAGAAACGAGAATATGTCTGGACAGTGTAGAATCTGAAGGTTTTTTATCTAAAAGTTTAGATACAACATAAAAGTTCTGCTCTTTGTAAGGACCAAAAGTTGTTCCTACTGCCGCACCTGCAACTTTATCTTTAATGGCAGCCGGCAGCTGTTCCGCTGAAAAGTAAGTTGGGTTATAAGGTAGGTCGGAATTAAGTGAAACAAACATTGAATCGTTTGTAGTGTTCTGGAAATTTTCTTTTCCGTCACTCATATCCGTTCCTTTCGAGAACAGTTTATTGATTTCGGCCTGGGTTACAGCTTCGTCCTGAGGGCTTGCTGCCGCTGGGAAATAAACCAATCCAATATTTCTGCTGGCATCTCTTTTAAACAGAATCGGATGTTTCTTGATATAATCTTCTAAATCTTTGGTTGTAACTTTCACAGGATTTTTCTGAGCGTATGTTGCATAATCAACTTTCACAAAATCGATGTCAGCAACCTGGTCTCTCTGCTTCATCATTTCCTCAGCCTCTTTTTTGCTTACGGTAATCCCTGTTGAAACGTTGGCGAAAAGCTGTCGGGCCATCATTCTGTATTCGATGGCTTTTTTTGTCTTCAACCAGTTGTTGTACATTTCTACGTTTCCGCTGTTGCGAAGTTCTTCGATCTGTTTTTTAATTTCCTGCACTTTGAAATTTCCTTTTGCGTCAAAATTTTCTGGATTCTGCGCAAACATAGGATCAAACTGCAATTGGTTATAGAACATGTCATCGGTTAAGGTAAGTCCCATTTTTTCGAATTGCTGCTTAATCAGTTTCGACTGTACTACCATTTGCCAAGCCTGTTCCTCCAGACCTTTTGTGGGCTGGCCTTGCTGCTGTGCCTGCTGCTGAAGTATGAAAAGCTGATCATCGAAATCTTCTTTTGTAATTTCATCACCATTTACTTTTCCGTAAACACCCGGTTTTGCACCGAATAATTTCTCCAAACTGTCAGGATTTACAACGAAAGCTAACATCGCAACTGCGATAATCCCCATTAAAAGCCAAGGTCTGTTTCTAATCTCTCCTAAAACTGCCATCTTTTTTGTATAATTTTATCAGTTTGCGAAAATACACATTTTTAAGAGATTAAGAAAAATTTTAAACATTTTAAACTTATTTTTTCATAAAGATGGAAATTCTGTCTAAATATAGTGTTGGCATAATGCTTGTGAAATTAAGGCTACCTATTTATTTAAGGCTGTTTTAAAGGAAAATCTTTAACAACAGTTCAATAACCCTACAATAAAATGACAATTTGTCACGCATAAATATTATGGCAGAATTTGATGATCTTAATTTTGATGAAATTATAAACGACGGCTTCAGTATCGTAGCAGAAGAAATTAATCTTTCCGATCTCATGAACGAACCTACAAATAACGAACAAACGGTTTTCCCGATTTTGCCGGTAAGAAATATGGTGATGTTTCCAAAAGTGGTAATTCCTATTACCGCCGGACGCGAAATGTCGATAAAATTGTTGGAAGAGGCACAGAAAAACAACGAATTTATCGGAATCATCAGCCAGAACAATTCCAGCATCGAAAATCCTACGGAAAATGATCTTTACAAAACCGGCACCCTTGCGAAAATCATTAAAATCATAAAACTTCCGGAAGGCAACATTACCGCCATCACCAGAGGTTTTCAAAGGTTTACGGTTAAAAATTTCACGCAAAGCCAGCCCTATTTCAAAGCAGAAATTACCAAACTGAAAGATGTCACTTCTAAGAAAACAGAAGAATACGCTGCGCTTTTAGAAAACATTAAAGATCTAGCTCTTAAAATTGTAGAACTGGATCCAAACATCCCATCGGCTGCAAATTTCGCGATCAAAAACATGAATGATAACGAAGATTTGCTCAATTTCATTTGCACGAACGCCAATTTCACGTCGGCGCAGAAACAGAAACTGCTGGAGGAAAAAAGTTTAATGATCCGTGCCCAGAAATGTTATGAACTAATGCATGATGAGTTCAGAAAACTGGAACTGAGAAACCAAATCCATCTTAAAACAAACCGCGAACTCGATAAAAGCCAGCGCGAATATTTCCTGAACCAACAGATCCGTGCGATCCAAGAAGAATTGGGCGGCGGCCCCGAGTCGGATGTGGAAGAACTTCTTCTGAAAGCAAAAAAAATAAAATGGAATGACGAGGTTGACAGTCATTTCCAGAAAGAAATCAATCGACTGCAGCGCCAAAATCCAAATTCACCGGATTATAACGTGCAGAGAAATTATCTCGATTTCTTTACAGATCTGCCTTGGGAAAACTATTCTAAAGACATTTTCGACATCACCAAAGCGCAAAAAGTTTTAGATAAAGCACATTTCGGGTTAGAAGATATCAAGAAAAGAATTCTGGAACACATGGCAGTTCTGAAACTAAAAAACAACATGAAATCTCCGATTTTGTGTCTGGTAGGCCCTCCGGGCGTGGGTAAAACATCGCTTGGCAAGTCGGTAGCTGATTCTCTTGGCAGAAAATATGTTCGCGTTTCCTTGGGCGGACTTCATGATGAATCTGAAATCCGTGGCCACCGAAAAACCTATATCGGAGCAATGGCAGGAAGAATTCTTCAGTCAATCAAAAAAGCAGGAACCTCTAATCCGGTGATTGTTTTAGATGAAATCGACAAAATCGGTCAGGGAATTCATGGCGATCCAAGTTCAGCGTTGCTGGAAGTTCTTGATCCGGAACAGAACAGTTCTTTTTACGATAACTTTTTGGAGATGGGTTATGATCTTTCGAAAGTAATGTTTATCGCAACCGCAAACTCTTTGTCTACCGTTCAGCGTCCGCTTTTGGACCGAATGGAAATCATCGAAATCGCCGGCTACACTTTGGAAGAAAAAGTAGAGATTGCAAAACGACACTTAATTAAAAAACAGCAGGACGAAAACGGACTGACCGCTAAATCATTCAAACTCGGAAATCCCGAACTCAAACACATCATCGATGCCCACACTTCTGAAAGCGGCGTTCGTAGTCTCGAGAAAAAAATTGCGGCCATTGCCAGATGGGTAGCGTTGCAGACCGCGATGGAGAAGGAATATGATCCCAAGATTTCAATTGAAAAAGTGGATGAAATTCTGGGAGTTCCAAGACCTAAAAGCCTTTCTGAAATTACTGGAGTTCCTGGTGTGGTCACAGGTTTAGCATGGACTCAGGTTGGTGGCGACATTCTTTTCATCGAAAGTATTTTGAGCGAAGGGAAAGGAAACCTCAGCATGACCGGGAATCTCGGAACGGTGATGAAAGAATCTGCAACGATCGCTTTAGAATATATTAAGGCAAAACATGATGAAATGGGCATTTCTTCAGAAGATATTCAGAAGAAAAACATTCACGTTCACGTTCCGGAAGGCGCAACGCCTAAAGATGGGCCTTCCGCCGGAATTGCAATGCTTACGTCCATTGTGTCGAGCTTCAAGAATAAAAAAGTTAAACCTCATCTCGCCATGACCGGCGAAATAACCTTGCGCGGAAAAGTGCTTCCTGTAGGCGGAATTAAAGAAAAACTTCTGGCCGCAGCTCGCGCAGGAATCACCCACATTATTCTTTGTGAAGCTAACAGAAAAGATGTCGAAGAAATTAAAAAAGATTATTTAAAGACATTAAAAATCAGTTATGTGAGCAGAATGAGCGAAGTAATCGACCTGGCAATTGAAAAATAATTTTCAGAATACATCGTTTTGATTTTTATAAAAACTTAAACCTCCGGAATTTTTCGGAGGTTTTATTTTTCTGTAAATTTGCAGCGTCTTAACCAATGGAGCATAACTCCTTACTTAAAACCTTCTGAACATGTTACCAAAGATAAATCCCGAACACACACAGTCCTGGCAGGATCTCGAAATGCATTTTGCACAAAATGATTTTGATTTACGTTCACTCTTTAAAGAGAATCCCAACCGTTTCGCAGAATTTTCTGTAAAAAGAGACGGTTATCTTTTCGATTTTTCTAAAAACTTAATCGATCAGGAAACTTTTAATTTACTGATTAGATTAGCTGAAGAAACTCATTTGAAAGAAGCGATTTCAGCCATGTTTTCGGGCGAAAAAATAAATGAAACCGAAGGACGAGCTGTGCTTCATACCGCATTGCGGGACTTTTCAGAAGAGGAAATTTTAGTGGATGGCGAAAACATAAAGCCAGGAATTAAAAAAGTTCTCGACCAGATGAAATCCTTTTCCGCGAAAGTAATTTCCGGGGAACACAAAGGCTTTTCAGGCAAAGAAATTACAGATGTAGTAAATATAGGTATCGGTGGTTCAGATTTGGGTCCCGTAATGGTTTGCTCGGCATTGAAACATTTTAAAACGCGTTTAAATGTTCATTTTGTTTCCAACGTTGACGGAAATCACATTGCAGAAACCCTTAAAAATCTAAATCCCGAAACTACACTTTTCATTGTTGCGTCGAAAACATTCACCACCCAGGAAACCATGACTAATGCTGAATCAGCAAAAGACTGGTTCCTGAAAAAAGGTGCTAACGAGGATGTGGCAAAACATTTCGTGGCACTTTCTACAAATACCAAATCGGTAAAAGAATTCGGCATCGCAGAAGAAAATATTTTTGAATTCTGGGACTGGGTTGGTGGCCGTTATTCACTTTGGAGCGCTATCGGATTAAGTATTTGTCTTGCTGTAGGTTATGATAATTTCGAACAGTTACTGAAAGGCGCAAACGAAACCGACACTCATTTTAAAACCGCAGATTTTAAGGAAAACATTCCTGTCCTCATGGCACTTTTAGGAATCTGGTACCGTAATTTTTACGGCGCCGGAACTTATGCCATTCTTCCGTATTCCCAATATTTGGATCGTTTCCCGGCCTATCTTCAACAGGGAGATATGGAAAGTAACGGAAAATCGGTCGACAGAAACGGCGAATATGTAGAATACGAAACAGGCCCAATTATTTGGGGAGAACCGGGAACCAACGGTCAGCACGCGTTCTATCAGCTGATTCACCAAGGCACGGAATTGATTCCTGCTGATTTCCTGGCTTACGCGAAGTCATGCAATGAAGTTTCCGACCATCAGGATAAATTATTGGCCAACTTTTTTGCACAAACAGAAGCTTTGGCTTTCGGAAAAAACGCAGAGGAGGTACACGCAGAATTAAAAGCATCAGGGAAATCTGACGAGGAGATTGAAAAACTATTGAATTACAAGGTATTCGCCGGAGATTCGCCTACCAATTCATTTATTTTCAATGAACTTACCCCGTTCTCTCTCGGGCAATTAATTGCGCTTTACGAACATAAAATATTCGTTCAGGGGGTGATTTGGAACATCTTCAGTTTCGACCAGTTTGGTGTGGAACTCGGTAAAGTGCTGGCCGGAAAAATTTTGTCAGAACTCGAAAGTCAGGAGCCGGTAAACTCCCATGATTCCTCTACCAACGGTTTGATGAATTACTATAAAGCGAAGAAATAAATCATAATCTAAAGTAAAAGTAAAATGGCAAAAATTCTCGATGGACTGAAGGTTTCGAAAGAAATCAAGCAGGAAATTAGATCTGATGTTGAAAAAATTGTTGCAGGAAAAAGACGTGCACCACACTTGGTCGCAATTTTAGTAGGCAGCAATGGCGCAAGTATGACGTACGTAAACAACAAAATCAAAGACTGCAGGGAGGTAGGCTTTAAATCCTCTTTGGTTAAATTCCCGAGCACGGTTTCGGAAGCAGAACTTTTAGAGAAAATCAAGGAACTTAATAAGTCGAAAGATGTTGACGGATTTATTGTACAGTTGCCTTTGCCGAAGCAGATTGACCAGGAAAAAATCATTATGGCTATTGATCCGAGAAAAGATGTTGATGGCTTCCATCCGGAAAACTTCGGAAAAATGGCTTTGGAAATGGACACTTTCCTGCCTGCAACGCCTTTCGGAATCCTTACCTTGCTGGAACGTTACGGAATTGAAACCGAAGGGAAGCACTGTGTAATTATCGGCCGCAGCCGCATTGTAGGAAAACCTATGAGTATTTTAATGGGTAGAAAACATTTTCCGGGAAATTCTACAGTGACTTTAACCCATTCCTACACCCCGCACATCGAGAAATTCACCCACCACGCGGATATTGTAATTACCGCCCTGGGAGATCCCAATTTCCTGAAAGCCGATATGATTAAAAAAGGAGCCGTAATTATTGATGTGGGAATTACAAGAATTACAAACGACTCTGAAAAAGGTTACGAACTGGTAGGTGACGTAGATTTCGAAAGTTGTAAAACAAAAGCAAGCTGGATTACGCCTGTACCTGGTGGTGTGGGACCTATGACCAGAGCGATGCTGATGAAAAACACTCTTTTAGCTTACAAAACTTCAGTATATAATGACTAAAGAAGAAGAAAATATTTTATTGAACCAAGGTAAAATGCTCCCGGTGATGGAGCATTTTTATACTTTGCAGGGCGAAGGTGCACACACCGGAAAAGCCGCATATTTTATCCGTCTTGGTGGCTGCGATGTAGGTTGCCATTGGTGCGATGTAAAAGAAAGTTGGGACCCCAACCTTCATCCCGTGATGGATGCTTTACAGATTGCCGAAATTGCTGCAAGCCACTGCAAAACGATTGTACTTACAGGTGGCGAACCGCTGATGTGGAATCTGGAGGTTTTAACCTCGCGCCTGAAAGAACTGGGCTGCGAAATTCATATTGAAACTTCCGGCGCCTATGAAATGAGCGGAATACTTGACTGGATCACCCTTTCTCCTAAAAAAACCGGTCTGCCAAAAGAAGAAATCTACGCGAAAGCCAGTGAACTGAAAATGATCGTTTTCAACCACAACGATTTTAAATTTGCTGAAGAACAGGCTGCAAAAGTCTCAGAAAGCTGCAAACTTTATCTGCAGAGTGAGTGGAGCAAGAGAAATGAAATGTACCCAAAAATAACAGACTATATTCTTTTAAATCCGAAATGGCAGGCATCCGTGCAGACGCATAAATATTTGAATATTCCGTAAATTAAGTTAAATTTACTTTTTATATAATTCGGTTTTATGCAAAAAATTCGATATTCTCGATATTTTAAAATTACATTTATACTCCTGGACGTGTTGGTTATTACCTGTGTATTTTTGTTCTTTTTCATCAGGAATAACGATGCACGCTACGAAAAAGACATTTGGGAGCAGAATCTGCTGTCCATTATTCTTCTAACGCTATTTTGGATTTTGCTCAGCGGGAGAACCAAACTCTATTCTGTCGCACGAAATCTTACCTACACCATTTATCTAGAACGGCTGGTTACGCATATTTTCCTTTTTATATTTGGGGTAATTTTATTGGCAAAAGTAAGCAATAATGATTTTCTGAAACAGGATCGGTTTCTCATCGCCATCAGCCTCTTTTTCCTTCTCTTCTTCATTAAATCCATAGTTTTTTTCACGCTGAAGTATATTCGGACATTGGGAATCAATTACAGAAATATTATGTTTCTTAGCAATGATTCCTCATCAGAAATTCTGAAGAATATTTTAACAGATAGAAAGGATTACGGTTTTAAAATCTTCGATTATCCTGAAGAAGAGCAGTTTGATTTGGATAAACTCATTACTTTTTGGAAAGAAAAAGGCATCCACACGATGTATATGCCTTCAAATGGTTTCGAAAAAAATGACGAACAGGAAATCTACAGACTGGCAGCACTGCACAAAGTAAAAATATCGCTCATTCCCAGCATTGTAAAGAACAATTTCTTCCAGTATGACCTTGGATACATTGAAATGCAGCCGGTGCTGGACCGCTCTAAATTTCCCCTGGATTATCTTACCAATATCCTGCTCAAGAGGGTCTTCGATATTATATTTTCGGTTATAATCCTCATTTTTATCTGTAGCTGGCTCTTTCCTGTTATTGCAATCTTGATCAAAAGGGACAGCAAAGGACCTGTATTTTTTCTCCAAAAAAGATATGGCTTCCATGACCATGTTTTTCGGTGTATAAAATTCCGAACGATGTATATGAATGCAGATTCGCTGCCAACAGATAAAAGAGTAACCCGGATTGGCAGGTTTCTGCGCAAAACAAGTTTAGATGAGATGCCGCAGTTCATCAATGTGCTGAAAGGAGAAATGTCGGTAGTAGGGCCAAGACCCCACATGCTGTTGGTAGATGATTTTTACAAACTTAAAATCGGCCGCTATTCGGTACGGAGTTTGGTTAAGCCTGGTGTTACCGGTCTTGCGCAAGTGAATGGTTTGCGTGGTGACAGTGGAAATATGGATATAAAAATGCAGAAAAGAATTCTGGCCGATGCTTTTTATGTTAAAAACTGGAGTTTCAGCTTAGATCTTGTTATCATTTTAAAAACAGTTTTTCTGGTTATTTGCGGCGATAAAAATGCCAATTAAAAAATTTAGAAAAAAATAAAACACTAATTTAGCCGAATGTTAAAGAAATTTTTGAGCCAGATCGGAGCTTACTTTCTCCTGCTGTCCAAAACAATAAAAAGACCACAGAAAACCTCGGTTTTCGGCAAACTCTTTATGAGAGAAATTCATGATCTTGGGGTTAATTCCTTCGGGCTGGTTCTCTTTACCTCCATATTTGTAGGAGCGGTAGTCGCGATACAGATGTTCAACAACTTTAAGGCATCTACCTTCCCAATTCCCAATTCATTTATCGGATATGCGACAAAAGTGGTGTTGATCTTAGAATTTGCACCTACGATTATTTCTGTAATACTTGCAGGAAAAGTAGGTTCTTATATTGCCTCAAGCATTGGTACTATGAGAGTTACAGAGCAAATTGACGCGTTAGACATTATGGGGGTAAATTCACCAAACTTCCTTATTCTTCCAAAAATTCTGGCGAGCGTGATTTTCAATCCTTTGCTGATCGCGATCAGTATTGTATTTGGGGTCTGGGGCGGCTACCTCGCAGGACTTGCCACCGGAAACTGGAGTAAAGCAGACTATATTACCGGAATACAAATGTACATGCCACAGCATTTTATTTGGTATGCACTCTTCAAAACTGCGGTATTTGCATTTTTAATTGCAACGATACCCGCATTTTTTGGGTATAATGTAAAAGGAGGTTCGCTTGAAGTTGGCCGCGCCAGTACACAGGCTGTAGTGTGGACCATCGTTTCCATCATTATTACCAATTTAATTTTAACCCAAATGTTCCTCAGCTGATGATTGAAGTAAAAGATTTAAAGAAGAAATTTGAGGAGGTTGAAGTTTTAAAAGGCATCACCACAACATTCGATACCGGGAAAGTAAACCTCATCATTGGGCAGAGTGGCTCTGGAAAAACTGTATTTCTCAAGAGTTTACTCAATGTTTATCAGCCTACATCGGGAGAAATTCTGTTTGATGGCAGAGACATCAACAAAATGTCAAGAGACGAAAAGCAGGTCCTACGCTCGGAGATCGGCACCGTTTTCCAGGGTAGCGCTCTGTTCGATTCAATGACGGTGGAAGAAAATATAACATTTCCGCTGGATATGTTCACCAATCTGTCATTCCGAGAAAAGAAAAGAAGAGTTTTTGAAGTAATAGGAAGAGTTCACCTCGAAAAGGCTAACAGAAAATATCCGTCTGAAATTTCAGGAGGTATGCAGAAAAGGGTTGCTATTGCACGTGCAATTGTAAACAACCCTAAATATCTGTTTTGCGATGAGCCGAATTCGGGACTCGATCCTTATACCTCCAATATTATCGATGATCTTCTGATGGAGATTACCAAGGAATACAATACCACAACCATCATCAACAGCCACGATATGAACTCGGTGATGACGATTGGCGAGAAAATTGTATACCTACGTTTGGGAATTAAAGAGTGGGAAGGAAACAAAGACATCCTGATTAATGCAGGCAATAAAAACCTGATCGACTTCGTTTATTCCTCAGAATTATTCAAGGAGCTGCGCGAGTACTTCCTTGAAACCAACAAAACCTCAATCGATAATATTGTAACAAAATCTAATGAAAACGAATAAAATTCTTAGTATCGCTCTATTGGGAGCTACTATATTCGCCTCTGCGCAGGTAAAATTATCCGGGCGCGCTAACTTACTTTTTAAGACTGATAAACCAACGTGGGAAAACATCAGCAACACTGCAACCGGCGCTTATAATGATTCCGGTAAAAACAATGCAGGATTCAATTTTGGTCTTTCAGCGAAAGTAAATTTGCCACTTTCGCTTTTTTTAATGCCGGAAATCTATTACACAACTTTAAAATCTGAATTTACCGAACCTATATCTAACACTACGCTTGAGGTTAAAAGCAACCGTGTTGACGTACCTGTACTTTTAGGGTATAATGTACTTGGTGACACGTTCGGTGTATTTGCTGGTCCTGTAGCATCATACAATCTTTCTACTGATAATCAGTTTAATGATTTCAAAGAAAATGCAAAGAATGATTTTACGGTAGGTTACCAGTTCGGAGCTCAGGTTCAGTTGCAGAAATTTATTATTAACGGAAGATACGAGGGTGCGTTTACCGATGACCAGAGAGATTTCATTAATAATAACACCAATCAGACGATCCGCTACGACAGCCGACCAAGCATGTTAATCCTCGGTTTAGGATATCAGTTCTAAGCTTAAAATTTCAAAATAAAAAAATCCTCAGAATTAGTAATTCTGAGGATTTTCATTTGATGCATTCTGTATTGTCTGTTGCCTAGCCAATTCTGCAGCCTGTTTCTCAAGATCTTCTTTTTCTCTCCGCAGCTGCTGAAGTTCTTTTCTTTTTTGTTCTTCTTTCAAGGCCGATCCTTTGCTTACATAGCCAACGATCCCACCGATGATGAGGCCGATTCCGATTCCTGCAAGAATTCCCATCAAGCTGATTGGCTCAAAAAGCTTTACGATTGAAAATTCCGGCAACATATAATAAAGCAGAAATGCAAGTCCCAAAAGTAAAAATCCTATAAAGTGTAAATTTTTCATAGTCATAAAATTAACAAACCTTCCCAAAATTAATAATTTTTAGGGAAGGTTTCATTATTATTGGTAAGATTTTAAATTTTTCCGCCCGATAC
>NZ_DAMBHK010000059.1:0-12056 GCF_032060305.1 Kaistella sp.
GAAGAAATAAAGCAGGAACTGCAGATGAGCAAAAAGAATTTTAAGAAAGCCATCGGCGGATTGTACCGGGATAAAAAAATTGAAATTTTAGAAGATAAAATCCGCCTTTTGGAAGAAGGAGAATAATAGGAAAATGAATGGGAGCGGGCTTTAGCCCGCTTTATTTATTAAAAACCAAGACGGCTTTAGCCAAAATATAAAATAAAAAGAGCAGAATCCAATGTTGGAACTGCTCTTTTTTTTGTCGGGATGACTGGATTCGAACCAGCGACCCCTTGCACCCCATGCAAGTACGCTACCGGGCTGCGCTACATCCCGAACGCAGGTGCAAAAATAAGGAATCGCAGGTGATTTTCAAAATGAATTTCATCTCTAATTCCTGTTTTTTATCAATAGCCAACCGTTTAAAATACGCCCGTCAGAAACTTTAATGATATACCAATAGCTTCCGGTTGGAAGGGCACGGGAATCAAATTTTCCGTCCCATTCAAAAGTTCCGGCGGTTATTTTTGACAGGACCAGTTTTCCGTTTCTGTCGTAAACTTTAATGTCAGAATTCGGGTAAATTTCCATTCCGTCTATTTTCCATGTATCATTAATGCCGTCAGAATTAGGAGTGAAACTGTTCGGAACATTGAAAATCGTGAAATTCATCTGCCCAATTACGCAGTTTCCGGAGGTTTTTACAAATATCGTATGACTTCCGTTGGACAGATTGCTAAATATATTTGACGTTTGCCAAACAGCATTGTCCAAAGAATAGAGAAAATCCCCAGAATTCGACATAATGACTGTTGCCGTATTATTTACGATCTGAACTCCCGTAATCGTTCCGAAAGATGACTTCGTTACCATAACAGAAGATGTATTTTCGCATCCAAAAATATTTCTAACTTTTACCGTGTATTTTCCGACCTCAGAAACCGAAAGCGTCTGTTTTGTCGAGATTATAGTTGGATTGCTGTCTTTCGTCCATACGTAAGAAGAAAATCCGCTTCCTGCATCTAAATTTACTGATTGTCCTGAGCAAAATTCCGCGCTCGCAGGGAGATTCAGTGTTGGTTTTGGATGTAAAGTTAAATCCAGTTTTACGTAGACAAAACAGCCAAGTGTGTTAGAAATTTTCACATCAAACACATTTGCTCCGATGTTCAGTTTTTGGTTTGCCGGATTAGGAATTGCTTGATTCAAAGAATCAAAGAATTCGAAGGTTAAACCTGCTGTATTGGCAATAAGACTTGTTCTGTAATTATTAAGATCTACAGTCTTAGTAGTTGCTGTAGTATCATTACAGAAAGATGTTGCATAATCATTTGCCGGAATTCCGCCATTCGCAACAGCAACTTTTACCGACAGTTTGGTTGTACTTTCGCAGCCGTTTACAGATTGGGTTGCATAGTAAGTTTTACCATCCGAAAGTGGAGTAGAAGCTGTCAGTATCGTGCCTGTTGAATCATACCAAATTATATTCTGACCTGTTACCGTTAAATTAGAAACAGTAGGGTTCTGGGCTGAACAGAAATCCTGCTGAGTACTTCCTGTCGGTGCCGTAGGATCATTGAGCGTTACCGTAATTTCTGTTTTGGCACTTTCGCAGCCATTCAGCGTCTGGCTTGCATAATATTTTGTACCGTCAGTTAAAACGTTGTTTGCACTTAAAGCATTTCCTGCAGCATCATACCATTTTATGGAAGTTCCCGTAATCTGAAGATCGGAAATCTTTGGAGAAGTGATTTTGCAGAAACTTTGTGCTGCAGGGGCCGCCGGCTTTGCAACACCCGTCACTGTAACGTTTTGATTTTGAGTTAAAATAGTGCCTTGACCGTCATCGAATATCCAGTGAATTACATAACTACCGGGAATTGTATAAGTAAGAGGATCGACCGTGGTGCCAATAATCTGGGTGCCGCAACCGGTCGTTGCTGTAGGTATAGTCGTAACTGTAACGCTACAAACTCCTGTTAAATTGGGTAAAACAGCGAGGTCTAAAACAGGTCCGGTTGGGCTTCCTATATTAACATTTAGTGAAAAAATTCCGCCGCAGGATTGTCCACCAGTTATTCTCACAAAATATTCTCCGGAATTAATTGTCTGAGCATTATTTATAACAGGATTCTGTAGTGTTGAATGATAGTTATTGGGTCCGAACCACTCATAAGTTGATCCGCCTGAGGCATTTAGCTGCAGGTTCTGGCCAATACAGGTAGGGGTATATGAGATGTTAGCAGTCGACTTACAGTCTGCAAACTTTGCGATAAACATTTCGTCATTCGTTGCAGAAGCTGTTTGTTGAAATGTTCCAGGAGTTACCATTCCGGGAGTGGTGCCAAAATTTAAGCCCCAAAAATAAATATTGTTACTGTTGTCTTTGGTAATAAGCGGAATCTGCGTATGTCCGGGATAAAAAGTACCCCATATTTTATTAAGATTTTCGTCGTACTTCAAAAAATGAGAGGTGCATCCGGGGCCGCTCGTCTCCATAAACGAACCGGGTGTTGCTACTTGATCTAATCCAGCGTCACCTTGGCAGGCATAATTCGCGACGAATAGATTACGGCCAGTATCAATATATGTTGATGTCTGCAATCCATATACAACTGGAATATTTTTTTCAACAACCGTATTGGTCAGAAGATTTGCAACAAAAAAACTTGCTTGGCTTTTAGTGTAGACGTGAGCGCCGAAGAAAATTTCATCGCCAAACCTGCGCGCACTTTCAAAATAGTAAGAATGATTTTCGCCTACGTAACTTGAGCGAAGCAAGGCGCCGTTCTCGGAAAAATTCAGGTATAAACCATTGTTGTTGGTACTGCCTGGAGCTATATGACTAGTTGGCTGAAATGCGTTCACCATTGGAAAATCAGTAGCTCTTGTGGTGGCAATAATTTCGATACCATTACTATTCGCACTGAAGATTTTTCCCACTGTTGTATGGGAATTACCTGTTATATAGGAAATCCACTCCGTACTTCCGTCAGAAGCTTTAAACTTGCCAACAAATCCAGCCTGCATACCTACTGTAATGCTATTTTGAAAAGCACCGGGTGTCGCAAGGTCATCACTATAAGTTTCTCCTATAATATAAATGTTGTTATTATAATATTTTAAGTCATAAGAAATGTCTTTACTTTTTCCTCCAAATATTTTTTCGAAAACCAAAGTTCCGTCCGGCTTGAATTTTAAAATGGCGAGCTGTGCAAAATAATAATATGTATTTCCCGGATACATAGGATTAGGGATGCTTATATCTGCTACCACAAAAATGTTATCATTATTGTCAAAGTCTAAACCGCCGGAAGCATCCGAGTAATTACCACCGTAATAAGTACCCCATAACTTTTGTCCGTCTTTAGAAATTTTATTGATAAATGCATCATATCCGCCCATAATTGTTGGTTGATGGGAACCTGAAGTGGCCACATTGTTTGTACTTGATGTATAGCCGTGTAAAAAAATATTATCAAATCGATCAGGTTTTAACCATCCAAATTCATCCCCGTTTCCACCAAAATAACTTCCCCAGATTCTTGTCGGAACAGGATCGATAATTACCGTTTTGCTGAAAGTATCCTGAGTGGTTTTAAAACCGTAAGTGTCATCTCCCAAATCCGCATACTCCACCGTAAGGTCTTCTTTTTTGCCGTTGATGTCGGTCCACGAATGGGGAATGTTTTCCTGCATTTCGCCGAACCGCAGATTCATTGATATTTTTCCGTCTTTTAAATGGGTTTGCGCTCCTTTAAATTGCAGTTTTATATCGGAAATTTTACCGCCTGGATGAATGATGAAATTGTATTCTACCGGTTTCAGCGTGTCCGCCGGCTTGAAAAAAAATAAATCGATATTGGAGTATAAGTTTTTATAGATAACTTTTTCGAAGCGGTGAACATTTTCCACCCCTGCTGGGCGATGAGGAAGATTGTAATAATTATCATAGTCAGCCGATTTACCCTCTGCAATAATTGTAGGATTTTTATTTGCACCCACAAAGGTGATATCAACACGGTGAAACTGCTGTTCGATATCATATTCCGGACGTTTTTTCGTGCTTTTTAGCGGCTCTTTTTCGTATTTATTTGAGTCAGTCTTTAAAGTTCTCTTAGTTTCGTAGACATCGTAAGAAAAACCATCGGTTTTGATCTGAACATTTAATCCACCAACATTTAAAAGATATTTTACGTTCGGATTCGCATTACCGTTCTGATCAATAATCTGGCCCTTGTTCTCATAGAAAAAAGCGTCAGAATCTGTTTTGTGTTTTTGACTAAAAAATGTAGCGGAAAGAAAAAAGAAAAAGGCGAGAAGTAGAGGTTTTTTCATTAAAAAAATTATGCTCAAATATAACTTATTCCTTCCGCACCAGCAAAATCCAGTTTTCCTCTAAAAGTTTGTAACCAATGTCGTAGACAAACCGATATTCTGCGCCGTTTTTATAAATTTTCAAACTGGTGAAATACTCGAAATCAAAACCTTCGGAGGTAAGTTTATTTCGGGTAGTTTTGGTTTTACCTTCGGTGAATTTCTGTTCGCTCAGGATGCGGTGGTTTTTGCGCAGTTTATTATTAATGTTGCGCATCAGGTTTGTCGAATCTTTATTGTGTTTGTTGTTGAAGGAATTTCTGCAGCCATCGTTGCAGAATTTCTTGTCGCTTCTTCCGATAATTTTATCGCCACATTCCAGACAGTTTTCCATACTTAAAGTTTTGATAATCAAATATAAAGAATTATCCGTTTGTAACCGGATATATTTTAAATTCAAATATTTTTTATTTTTTTACGGTGTAAATAAAAAATAGTTCCTACATTTGTCCTCACAAAACAAACAGAATGTTCAATCAGTTACATCATCATCATTTTCATACTTGCACTCTCGCGAGCTGATTATGATATGTTGTAGATCACCAATATTTAATCCCGCCTGAGTAAATCAGTCGGGATTTTCTTTTTTCAAGTTCTTTTTTTTCCCTTCGATTTACTCATGCATTTTTAAAACAAATTATATGAGTAAACTCAAAATTGCCATCCAGAAAAGTGGCCGGCTCAGTGAAAAATCGATTGCGCTTTTAGAAGAATGCGGTCTTAAATTTCCCAACGGAGGCGGAAAACTCATCACCGAATCCAGTAATTTTCCTGTGGAAATTCTGTTTCTACGCGATGATGATATTCCGCAGTACGTGGAGCAGAATGTCGCCCACATCGGCATCATTGGTGAAAATGTGTTTCTCGAAAGCGAAAAAAAAATCACCATCGTTGAAAAACTGAATTTTTCGGCCTGCCGTTTAAGTTTAGCGGTTCCAAAGGAAACTGATTATGAAGGGCTGACATTCTTTAATAATAAAAAAGTAGCCACTTCTTATCCGAATATTCTGGGAAATTATTTCCGAGAAAATGGCATTAACGCAACGGTAGAAGTAATTTCCGGAAGTGTAGAAATCGCACCGGGAATTGGTTTGGCCGACGGAATCTGCGATATTGTAAGCAGTGGATCTACTTTGCTTTCCAATGGATTGAAAGAAGTGGAAACCGTTCTTAAAAGCCAGGCGGTTTTAGTATCGAATCAAAATCTGGATGAAGAAATACAGTCTGTTTTAAATAAATTACTTTTCCGGATCCGTTCCGTTCAAAAGGCCAGAGAAAACAAATATATTCTTCTCAATACGCCGAATAATCAGCTCGAAAAAATTATCGGGATTCTTCCGGGAATGAACAGCCCCACGATACTTCCATTGGCAAAAGAAGGGTGGAGCAGCCTGCATTCCGTCATAAGTGAAGAGAAGTTCTGGGATATTATCGACGAACTCAAAGAAGCTGGTGCCGAAGGAATTCTGGTAGTCCCAATTGAAAAAATGATTCTTTAAAACACGTAAATTTAATCCAATGAAAACCATTATTAATCCACCATATACCGATTGGGCTGAATACTGTGAACGGCCTTCTTTTCCTGCCGAAGACCTGGAGGAAAAAGTTGCTGCTGTTTTAGAGGAAGTACGTCTGGAAGGCGATAAGGCATTGAAAAAACTGACTTTGGCTTTCGATAAAGTAGAGGTAGAAAATATAAAAGTTTCCGCGATGGAGATTGAAAAAGCAGGGTCCGAAGTTTCTGACGATCTGAAAGAAGCTATTGAGGTAGCGGCCGGCAATATCCGTATTTTTCATTCCGCTCAGCAAGTGAAAGAACCAGCCGTGGAAACCATGCCTGGAATAAAATGCTGGAGAAAAAGTGTTGCCATTGAAAAGGTCGGTCTGTACATTCCCGGCGGTTCTGCACCTTTGTTTTCAACGGTTTTAATGTTGGGAATTCCCGCCATGATTGCCGGATGCGGGAAAATTGTATTGTGCACGCCTCCCGACAAAAACGGCAACATTAATCCTGCAGTTTTGTATACCGCTTCTTTTCTTGGCATTAACGAAATTTATAAAATAGGTGGTGCGCAGGCGGTTGCAGCTTTGGCTTTCGGTACAGAAACAGTTCCTAAAGTTGACAAAATTTTCGGGCCCGGAAATCAGTATGTCACCAAAGCCAAAGAATTGGTTCAGAAAAACGGCATCGCGATTGATCTTCCCGCCGGACCCAGTGAAGTTCTGGTAATTGCAGATTCCACTGCTGATGCTGATTTCGTAGCTTCAGATTTGCTTTCTCAGGCAGAACACGGACCAGACAGTCAGGTTGTTTTGGTTTCAGATTCTGTGGAACTGGTAGAGAAAGTGAAAATTGCTTTGAATGAGCAGCTGAGCGTTTTACCCAGAGCATCTGTTGCTGAAAAAGCACTCGAAAACAGTTTTTCTGTGGTGTTAAATTCCATCACCGAATGTATAGATTTCAGTAATCTATATGCGCCGGAACATTTAATCCTTGCCATTGAAAAGGCTGAAGAATTTGCTGACAAAATTCAGAATGCCGGTTCGGTTTTTCTGGGGAATTATTCCTGCGAAAGTGCAGGCGATTATGCAAGCGGAACCAATCACACCCTTCCTACAAACGGCTATGCCAGAAATTACAGCGGCGTTTCTTTAGACAGTTTCGTGAAAAAAATTACTTTCCAGAATATCAGTAAATCGGGGTTGCAGAAGATTGGCAGATCAATTGAGGTGATGGCAGAAGCAGAACAGCTTTTGGCACACAAAAACGCGGTTTCCATAAGACTAAAAAAAATACAGGATGAAAAATAAAATTCAGGCGCTCGTCAGAAAAAACATTCAGGCTTTGGCTCCGTACTCCAGCGCGAGAGATGAATATTCGGGAAAAGAAGGCATTTTTCTGGATGCCAACGAAAACCCGTTCGGGATCTACAACCGTTATCCCGATTCTTATCAGCCGGCTTTAAAAGAAAAATTGGCGGAACTCAAAAACATTTCGACTAAGCAGATTTTTATCGGGAACGGAAGTGATGAGGCAATCGATCTGGCATTCAGGATTTTTTGTGAACCCGGCAAAGATAAAGCGCTGACTTTTGTTCCGACGTATGGAATGTATGAAGTTTCGGCAAATATCAACAATGTGGAACTTATTAAACTTCCTTTGGATGAGGATTTTCAGATGGACAGAAATCTTTTACAGCCTTATTTTTCGGATCCAAACCTGAAACTGATTTTTATCTGTTCGCCCAATAATCCTACCGGAAATTTATTGCGGACTGAAGACACTGAGTTTATCCTTAAAAACTTTAACGGAATCGTACTCATCGATGAAGCGTATATTGATTTCTGCGATCAGCCTTCTTTCATTCAGAAAATCAACGAATATCCCAATTTAATCGTGATTCAAACCTTAAGCAAAGCGTGGGGATTAGCCGGAATCCGTCTCGGAATCGGTTACATGAATGAAGAAATTCTTTCCTATTTCAACCGCGTGAAAGCACCTTACAACATCAGCACAGTCAATCAGCATACAGCCCTGGAAATTTTAGGTAAAGAATCGGAATTTAATCAGAAAGTAAAGAATATTTTAATTGAAAAAAAACAACTCATCCAAAACCTTTCCGGTTTAAAAATCATCAGAAAAATTTATCCTTCCGATGCCAATTTTCTTCTGGTAGAAGTAGAAAATGCTGATGAACTCTATGAAAAGCTTATTGAAAGAAAAATTATCATCAGAAACCGCAATTCTGTCATCAAAAACTGTATGCGTATTTCTGTAGGAACGGCGGAGGAAAATCAAGAATTATTAAATGCATTAAAAGAATTCAGCAATGACTAAGAAAGTTTTATTTATAGACCGCGACGGAACCATCATCCGTGAACCTGAAGATTTTCAGATCGACAGTTTCGAAAAACTCGAATTTCTTCCTAATGTCTTCAGCAGTCTTTCAAAAATTGCCAGAGAACTCAATTATGAATTGGTGATGGTAAGCAATCAGGACGGTTTGGGAACAGATTCTTTTCCGGAAGATACATTTTGGCCGGTGCACAATTTCATCATCAATACTTTAAAAAATGAGGGCGTAAATTTTGCAGAAATCTTTATTGATCCGTCTTTTGAGCACGAAAATAAACCCACCAGAAAACCCGGAACTGCAATGCTCAGCAAATATATTTACGGAAATTACGATCTTGAAAATTCCTTCGTCATTGGCGACCGGAAAACCGATATCAAACTTGCGGAAAATTTAGGCTCAAAATCCATGTTCATCGGTGAAGAAGAAAATACGCTGGCAACTTTTGTCACCCAAGACTGGAACGAAATTTATCAGTACTTGAAATCGGTCCCAAGAATCGGAAAAGTGAAAAGGGAAACCCTGGAAACTTCCATCAATATTGAAGTGAATCTCGATGGCAGCGGCGTTTCAGAAATAAATACGGGTTTGCCTTTTTTCGATCATATGTTGCAGCAGATTTCCAGACACGGCAACCTCGATCTGAAAGTTCAGGTAAAAGGCGACCTCGAAATTGATGAACATCACACGGTTGAAGACACTGCGATCGCTTTGGGCGACGCTTTTCTACAGGCGCTCGGAAACAAGAAAGCGATTTCGCGGTACGGCTTTTTATTGCCGATGGATGACTGCCTGGCTCAGATTGCCGTGGATTTCGGTGGAAGACCCTGGCTGGTTTGGGAAGCGGAATTTAAAAGAGAGAAAATCGGAGATGTTCCCACCGAACTGTTTTTCCATTTCTTTAAATCGTTCAGCGATCAGGCAAGATGTAACCTCAATATTAAAGCTGAAGGCGACAATGAACACCACAAAATCGAGGCAACCTTCAAAGCTTTTGCAAAAGCAGTGAAAATGGCGGTGAGCAAAACCGAAAACTATAACATCCCTAGCACCAAAGGAATTTTATGATCGCAATATTGAAATACAATGCAGGAAACGCGCTTTCCGTGGAAAATGCGGTAAAGTGGCTCGGCTACGAAACAGTTATTACGGATGAACCGGAAGTACTGAAAAGTGCTGAAAAAGTAATTCTTCCGGGAGTTGGAGAAGCAGCTTCTGCCATGAATTATCTGAAAGAAAAGGGACTCGGTAAAGTAATTAAATCCCTGAAGCAACCGGTTCTCGGTATATGTCTCGGGATGCAGCTGCTTTGTGAATCTTCGGAAGAAGGTGAAACTGAAACTTTAGGAATCTTTAAAACAAAAGTAAAAAAGTTTCCGCCCGAAGATCTTGTGCCTCACACCGGCTGGAATAATTTTACCTCCGTGAAAGGAAAACTTTTTGAAAACGTAAAACCCGAAGAGAACTGCTATTTTGTTCACAGTTATTACGCGGAAATCAGTGATGAAACCGTGGCGGTAACGGATTATATCCTCTCTTTCAGCGCGGCTCTACAGAAAGATAACTTCTACGCTACCCAGTTTCACCCCGAAAAATCTGCGCCAACAGGAATACAGATTTTAAAAAACTTTCTAAACTTATGAGAATTATACCGGCCATCGACATCATCGGTGGAAAATGTGTGAGATTAACCAAAGGCGATTACTCCACCCAAAAAATATACAGTGAAAACCCGCTGGATATGGCTAAAATATTTGAAGATGCAGGCATCCAATATCTACATGTTGTGGACCTTGATGGTGCAAAAGCCAAACAGATTGTCAATTATAAAATATTGGAAGTTTTGGTTTCCCAAACGAATTTGAATGTGGATTTCGGCGGTGGTATTAAATCCGAAAACGATATTAAAACTGCTTTTGAATGTGGTGCAAAGCAGATTACTGTGGGAAGTATTGCCGCCCAAAATCAGGATTTGATGTTGGAATGGCTCATGAAATACGTGGCTGAGAAAATTATTCTGGGCGCCGACTGTAAAAACAGGAGGATTGCCACCAATGGCTGGCTCGAAAACAGTAATCTTGATGTGATTTTTTTTATTAAAGACTACGAGAACAAAGGTGCAAAATACAGTATCGTGACCGATATCGATAAGGACGGAATGCTTTCGGGACCGGCTTTTGAACTGTATGAAGAGATTTTGACAGACACCACCATCAGTCTCATTGCAAGTGGCGGAATCACCACAATAAAAGATGTTCAGAAGTTGAAAAATATTGGCTGCGAAGGCGCGATTATCGGCAAAGCCATTTATGAAGGCACCATTAACCTCAAAGAATTATCCGAATTATGTTGAAGAAAAGAATCATCCCGTGTTTAGACATTAAAAACGGAAGAACGGTAAAAGGAATCAATTTTGTTGATATTCAGGATGCCGGCGATCCATTGGAGCTTGCCAAAAGATATGTTGACGAAGGCGCAGATGAACTGGTTTTTCTTGATATCACAGCAACGCTCGAAAACCGGAAAACACTCACGGAACTTGTAACCCGAATCGCTTCGGAAATCAATATTCCGTTTACGGTCGGAGGCGGCATTAATACTTTAGAAGATGCAAAAAAAATAATAGATTCCGGTGCGGATAAAATCAGTTTGAATTCTGCAGCAATCCTAAGACCAGAACTGATTACCGAGATCGCGCGTGAATTTGGAAACCAGTGCGTCGTTTTGGCAGTCGATACAAAATTTGTGAATGATGAGTGGAAGGTTTTCCGCAGTGGCGGGACAGTTTTTACAGAATTAAAAACCGTTGATTGGGCAAAAAAAGGCGCCGAACTTGGAGCCGGTGAAATCCTCCTGACTTCGATGAATAATGACGGCACAAAGAACGGTTTCGCCATAGACATCAGCAAAGCAGTCTCTGAAGCAGTTACCATTCCGGTGATTGCATCAGGAGGAGCGGGAACGATGGAACATTTTGCGGAGGTTTTCAACAGAACGAATGTCACGGCGGCATTGGCTGCAAGTGTTTTTCATTTCGGACAGATCCCGATTCCTCAACTTAAAAAGTATTTACAAACTCAAAATATCCCTGTAAGAATATGAAACCCAATTTTAATAAATCAAATGGCCTGATTCCCGTAATTATTCAGGATGAGGTGAGCCTGCAAGTGCTGATGCTGGGATATATGAACGAAGAAGCGTTCGAAAAAACTGTGATAGAGCAGAAAGTAACTTTCTTCAGCCGAAGCAAAAACCGCCTCTGGACAAAAGGCGAAACTTCCCGAAACTTTCTTTGTGTGAAAGACATCAGGCTCGATTGTGATGACGACACTTTACTCATTCTCGCGCAAGCGGAAGGGCCGACCTGTCATAAAGGAACGGTTTCCTGTTTCCGTACAGAAACTGCAAAAGGATTTTTGTATCAGCTGGAGCAAACCATTCATCAAAGAATTGATCAGGATGTGGAAAATTCCTACACCAATCAACTGCACAAAAGAGGAATTAATAAAATCGCCCAGAAAGTAGGCGAGGAGGCCGTGGAACTTGTGATAGAAGCAAAAGACGACAATGCAGAACTTTTTAAAAACGAAGCAGCAGATTTATTGTATCATTATTTGATTCTGTTGAAAGCGAAAGGGTTTTCTTTAGCAGAAATTGCATCAATTTTAAAGGAACGGGAGAAATAACACCTGCTTTTTTTAATAATTTTTGGAAAAACGGATGCGGATTTACGGTGAGTTAAACTAATTTTTTTTACGGCCGGTAAGGCTTCAGGAATTCGTAGGTAATATCATTCAAATACCGTTCAATAAATTCTTCTTCTTCCTGAACATCTATTGCAAG
>NZ_DAMBHK010000059.1:12156-14258 GCF_032060305.1 Kaistella sp.
GCATTCTTCAGAAGCGTGCGGCAATCCGGACTTAAATGTTGAAGACGGACTGTTTTTCCGGCTTTGTGATAACGGCTGGTGATCGCATTTAACGCTTCGATAGCCGACATATCCACGACACGGCTTTCAGCGAAGTCGATGATGATTTCCTGCGGATCGTTTGCTACATCAAACTTTTCCGCGAAACCGGTAACTGAACCGAAAAACAGAGGGCCGTAAATTTCATAATGCTTCACACCATTTTCATCGGTATGTTTTCGGGCACGGATCCTTTTGGCATTATCCCAGGCAAAAACCAGAGCAGAAATAATTACTCCGATTAAAACTGCCAATGCCAGATTATGAAGGAATATGGTAATTAAAGTCACCACAATCATCACAAAAATATCGGATTTTGGCATGCGTTTGAAAATCCTCAGACTTGCCCATTCGAACGTACCGATAGCGACCATGATCATTACGCCAGTTAGCGCAGCCATTGGTAGTTTCCCGATTACAGGTGCGCCTACTAAAATAATAAGTAAAATGGTTAAAGCTGCTACAATCCCCGAAAGTCTGGCGCGGGAACCCGCAGAAAGATTTACAAGCGTTTGGGCAATCATAGGGCAGCCGCCCATTCCGTAGAAAAAACCGTTCAGGATATTGGCGCCGCCCTGAGCGATACATTCGCGGTTGCTGTTGCCTTTTGTTCCGGTAATTTCGTCTACCAGATTCAGGGTTAAGAGTCCTTCCGTTAAACCTACAGCTCCCATAATCAATGCGTATGGAAAAATAACTTTTAAAGTTTCCAGATCGAACGGAATATTGGGAATATGAAAAGGCGGTAAACTTCCGCTTACAGAAGCAATGTCTTCCACCTTTTTAGTCTCGATTCCAAAGATCATCACGATGGCGAAAACGATCATAATTGCTGCCAGGGAAGCAGGAATTTTCTTCGTGAATTTTGGCAAAAGAGTGACGATGCCGATCGTAAGCGCTACCAGCCCTGCCATGATAAGAAAAGGCGTGCCGCTGAGCCATTCGGTCTGACCGTTGGTGGTTATTTTGAACTGCTCGAGTTGAGACATGAAAATGACAATCGCCAGCCCATTTACAAAACCAAACATCACGGGTTGCGGAACCAGCCGTATAAATTTACCCAGTTTTAAAAGTCCTACAAAAATCTGAATAATACCCGCCAGGGCAATTGCTCCGAAGATATATTCCAAACCGTGAGACTTCATCAGTGCGATCAATACAATTACGGTAGCACCTGCACCGCCGGAAATCAGTCCAGGTCTTCCGCCGAATATTGCCGTAACAAGTCCCATAATAAATGCGCCGTAAAGCCCAACCAGTGGCGGGAATCCGGCGAGAATCGCGAAAGAAAGCGACTCGGGAATCATGGTCATTGCCACGGTAAGTCCGGCCAGGATTTCGGTGCGGTAGTTTATTTTCTGGGAAAAATTGAACAAGTTCAGGGCAGCTTTCATCGGTAAATTAATGCTGCAAAAATAGTTGTTTGAGAAAGAAACGACAAGTCGCGCAGTTTTCCGCTTTGATATACTGTAATAATAGTTGCAATCTTGGTAGGAGAGCTCACGGAAAATAAAAAAGCACGGCCATACAAACCGTGCTTTTAAAGTTTAGGCCTCGTGGCCGTACATTTTATTGTAGAGTTTTATATAACGTTCTTTCACCGCTTTACGCTTCAGTTTAAGCGTTGGTGTGAGGACGCCGGAATCGATGGTCCAAACTTCCGGGGTGAGCTCGAAACGTTTAATTTGTTCCCAGCTGCCTAATTTAGTGTTGAGATAGTCGATTTCCTTACCAATTCTTTCTTTAAGTTCAGGACTGTTGGCCATTTCTTCCGGAGTTGTTCCCACGTTGATGTGCTTACGTTCTGCCCAGTGCTGCACGAAATTGAAATCGGGCTGAATCAATGCGCAAGGCATCTTCTCGCCATCTCCCACCACCATAATCTGTTCAATAAATTTGGAGGCTTTTGCCTGGTTCTCGATAACCTGGGGCGCGATGTATTTTCCGCCTGAAGTTTTGAACATTTCTTTTTTACGGTCGGTGATATGCAGATAACCTTCATCATCGATATGTCCGATGTCGCC
>NZ_DAMBHK010000059.1:14358-15729 GCF_032060305.1 Kaistella sp.
GAGACTAACGTGATGATGTTTCCACCCAAACCTTCTCTCCATTTAGAGAATACCAGTTTATCCGCAATCATCTCCATTAATCCGGATGGTTTACCAATATTCTGCTTGGCCTTGTTTACTCCAAGAGCCCAAAGGAAGATTTTAGATTTCATTCCGCCGGCGCTGGTTCCTTTATCGTAAATCTTGTCGTAAACTTTCTCGATCAGTCTTGGTACTACAGACATGATGTGCGGTTTCACCTCTTTAATGTTGTCGCCCATTTTATCAATGCTTTCAGCAAAATACACAGAATAGCCATTATACTGATAAAGATAGAAGAGCATTCTCTCGAAAATATGACAGATCGGGAGGAAACTTAAAATTCTGATCTCGGTATTCTGAAGACCTTTAACCCGTGGAATTCTGGGGTCTGAAGCCAGTACATTTGCCACAATATTGTGGTGGGTAAGCATTACGCCTTTTGGTTTTCCGGTAGTTCCGGACGTATAGATAATCGTTGCCAAATCTTCAGTATTGATGCTGTTGCTGAGATCAGCTACCTCGCTTTGGGTTGCTTCATCGCTGCCCAGATCCAAAATTTCATTCCAGTTGGCTGCACCATCTACCTGATCAAATGTAAAAACACCTTTCAATGAAGACACATTGGGTTTAATTTTATTCACTTTATCCAGCAGTTCGCGGTCTGACACAAAACAGTACTGTACATCTGCATTATTAAAAATAAATTCGTAATCTTCGGGCGAAATCGTAGGATAAACCGGCACCGAGACTGCCCCGATCTGAGAAATTCCGAAATCCATTACTGCCCATTCTGTACGGGTTGCTGTCGTAATGAGGGCGATTTTGTCACTTGGTTTAATTCCCAGTTTCAGTAATCCGCGGGATATTTTATTTCCCTGGTCAACAAATTCTTTTGTTGAAATTTTTTGCCATTCCCCATGGTATTTTGTGATAAACATATCGTCCTGAGGATAGTTTTCCAAAGCATGGCGCGCAAAATCGAAAATCCTTTTTATTGTCATATTTTTTTTGTTTAATGAGTATTTCTGGTAATGTTACGGATAAATAATATTGATTATCGTAAAAATATCATTTTTATTTCAAACAGACAATATTCTGTTAATTGTTACAAGTTTTCTACAAAATAAACATTATTCCCGGCATATAGAATTGTAATCTCATTTATTCATGAATAATTTAAACCACGGGATTTTAGTTTTTTTAATTTTTAGAAAAATTGTAGATTTACAGGCAAACAATTTATATACTTTATGGACTTTAATTTATCTGAAGAACAGTTAATGATTCAGCAGGCTGCAAGAGATTTTGCCAACACAGAACTTTTGCCCGGCGTAATAGAAAGAGATAATG
>NZ_DAMBHK010000060.1:0-3982 GCF_032060305.1 Kaistella sp.
AACTCTCAAATATGCGAAGATTATTCCAGACTGCCAAATTTTTAAACCCTTGTTGTATAGTCATTTATATTTTTATAACTTTGAGATATACAAAATGCGAAATGCTGAAGTTATGCAAAATGCGAACATCATTTTCGATCATGCCGTTTTTTCTTTTTCCACCGGTAACCACCGCGGCAATCATATGGATAAGCTTTCCACATGAACAGCACCTGCTGCGCAAAGTCTCCCGACTTTGAGCCACTTATCAACCTTAGCCTTTTCAAAACTACAAAAACCTCCTCCACCAAAATACGGGAAACCTTAATCACCCCTTTTTTCCCTCTTTCCCTGCTTTTTCATCCCGCATCCAGCACCCATCACCCAGCATCCCGCATCCCGCACCCAGCACCCATCACCCATCACCCAGCCCTCCAACATCGAACAGTATACGGCTAGTCTATATACACCGCATATAGAATGGATATACAACCCTTAGACAAATCATATACAGGGGATAGTGAAAAGTACTCATCTCTTTTCGGTCATCGTTTCCTGTTTCTCCTTAAACCCGCCTCACAACAGGCATTTACAGAATAAAGAACACTAAGGATACCAATCCCATTAATGGATAAAACCACCCCTTTAATGACAGGTAAGGAAACGAATGGAAAATTTTGGAAACTTTTTACCTGTTTTTAAAACACGTTCCTGAATTCCTCAACTTTACACCATTAACCAATTAAAAATCAATACCATGGGTAAAATTTATGACTCCCTCTTATCGGGAACCTCGGGCCGAACCGGCCGAATCGTAGTAGCCAACATGTTCGGAAACGAATTCACCAAAATCCGTCCACGCAAAAGAACTTCGGCACCAAGTGCAAAACAGCTGCTCATTTACCAGCGCATGAGATTAAGCGCAGAATTCATGCAATCTTACCGTGCCTATGCCTGTGATCATTTCGGAAGACGCATCGGGATGAAATCATGTTACAACCTCGCAATGACCAACCTGATGACCAATTTCCTGATCGATTTTGCTGCAGGAACCATTACCCCTCAGTATCCTTCCATCTCCTTTTCAAAAGGATCTTTACTGGCTGCCGTACCCCTGACCCTAACCCTGCCCACTCCGGAAACCCTCACCGTAACCTGGCAGGACAATTCTGCCGGTAACCCAGCCCGTGAAACCGACTGGGTGCAGATCCTCATTGCGGCAAAAGACCAGCCCCTCACCTCCTTTGTCGAAAATGCAGCCCAGCGCACCGCCGGAACCTATACCGCCAATGTCCCACCACAAATGGTAGGTCAGGACCTCTATGTCTGGCTCGCCTTTCGGGACACCCTGGGTGAAGAGGTATCGAACTCCGTCTACGCAGGAACCATCATCTAAAGCCACCAAAACACAGCCCACCACAAGAGACGCAATGCCTTGCGTCTCTTTTCCAGTAATAGTAAAGCATGGCCTCTCAACAGAAATGCACAGCGTCTCTCATCTACAAAAATCACAATTAATCTTTTTTTTATTAATTCAGATGACTGTCTAAAACTTTCTAAAACACAATTCATGACCATGGATCTGTTTAAAAATAAAAAATGCCTCCCATAAGCCCGTTTACAAAATCGGGATAATAACAGTGCAGGATGATATTTTATTACCATCTGCCTCCCCATACGCAATCCCAAATTTTTCAGTTTCAGATATAGTAGTATTTTTGCTTCATGAATATCCGCAACCTAAAATATAGCCTTTTGCTGGCAGCAGCCGTTTTTATCAATTCCTGTACTACCCAGAAACCTCAGGTAAAGAACCGCAGTACAGCTAAGAAGAGTCAGGTGACCAAACCTGTCCCTCCAAAGACACCAGCGAACCCGCTCCCCCCTGCAGGAACCGATGTAATAAAAGTTACGCTCCCGGAAATCAATCGCGAATTCCGTGCAGCGTGGATCGCTACCGTGGCCAACATCAACTGGCCTACGAGAAACAACCTCACGACACAACAACAGAAAGACGAAGCCATTCAGTTGCTCGACATGCTGAAAGGGGCAAACTTCAACGCCGTGATCTTTCAGGTTCGCCCTTCTGCAGATGCCATGTACAAGAGCGATCTGGAACCCTGGTCTTATTTCCTTACCGGGCAGACCGGCAAAGCACCTTCCCCTTATTACGATCCCCTGGAATTCTGGATTGAAGAAGCACACAAACGCGGCATGGAACTCCATGTCTGGATGAATCCCTACCGTGCCCATCACACCACGGGCGGTGCTGTAACATCCTCAAGCATGGCCTCGGTCATGTCACACAGTGTATATAAACTGAGAAACGGAATGTACTGGATGGACCCGTCTGATGAAAGGGTACAGAACCATGTCTCCAGTGTCATTAAAGATCTGGTAAAACGTTACGACATCGATGCGGTCCATATCGACGATTATTTCTATCCTTACAAAGAATACCACGGCGGCAGGGACTTTCCTGATGACAAAACCTGGAATAAGTACCGAAATTCCGGCGGCACCCTTTCCCGCGCAGATTGGCGCAGGGCTAATGTGAATAAGATCATCAAAAGACTTCACGATGAAATCCATGCCGAGAAAGCTACCGTAAAATTTGGGATTTCTCCTTTCGGAATCTGGAAACCGGGCTATCCTGCCGGCGTAACAGGCTCTTCCCAGTATGATGAACTCTATGCCGATGCGAAACTGTGGCTGAATGAAGGCTGGTGCGATTATTATTCGCCACAGCTCTACTGGAAAGAAGGCGGCGCACAGAGTTTTTCTGCCCTCCTGAAGTGGTGGAAAGACGAAAACATCAAAAACATCCACGTCTGGCCAGGCCTGAATACCGTAGGGGTAAAAGCTGATAACAAACCCAATGAAATTATCGGCCAGATGAACACCATCCGCCGCATGCTGCCAAAGAACGGCGCAGGTGAAATTCATTACAGCACCGATGGTCTTAAGAAAAGCCCTGAAATGCTGAGTGCGGTGAAAAACCTCTATCGTGAGGATGCGCTGGTGCCTGCAACCCCGTGGATTAAAACAAAGAAAATCATGACGCCGACCCTCTCGGGAGCAAAGTCAGGTGATGGTTACAGGGTGAACTGGGATTCAAAGGAAAACGGAACAGTCTTCCGTTGGGTACTTTTCGCCAAATATGGCGATACCTGGGAAACTAAAATCCTGGACCGCGATCATACAGGCAAAACACTTCCGCTTACCAGAAACGGTAAAAAACTCAATACTGTAGCCATTAAAGCCATCGACAGGTTAAGCAATGAGAGTGATTACGATGCGGTGAAGCTTTAAGCGTTTTTAGTAAGCACCGCCAGATACTGATCATTCTCGTCTTCAAAAATCACCTCGGCGTGAAATCCCTCTTCGGCTGCAATCACCATCATGGTTTCAGGGTCCAGATACAGCCACCCGAACCAGTTGGTAAGCTGCTGGTCAAATTCGTAGCGGGTATTGATTTCGCCATAGTATTTGTTGTAGGGCTGCAGAACATCCTCGTACATATAAGCAATGTCGCAGGAATCGAAAACAATCTTACCGTCATTATTCAGCAGTGTTGAAGCTTTTTTCAGAAACTCCCTATAACCCTCCAAAGTCGATGAAATGCCGATCCCGTTCATTAGCAGAAGCAGCGTATCGAATTTCTGCCCTTCAAAGGTGAAAAAATCTTCACAGATAACATTGGCGACCCCTCTGTCCTTCATAACCTCACACGCGAGCGGAGAAATTTCCAGTGCGGTAACATCGAGACCTTTTTTAGAAAGATCCAGAGCATGCGAACCCGCGGCAGCACCAATATCCAGCACTTTACCGGAACATTCTTCAATCGCCACCCTTTCCAGTTCAGGCATTTTCCTGAAGTTTCTGAAATAATAGGAAACAGGCATCTCTACTTTGGGCCCAAATTCGTCATGAACAAAAAGCTTCTTTCTACGCTCAGTAAAATGGAAATCATGGATGGCTTTTCCGGGAAGGTCAATCATAT
>NZ_DAMBHK010000060.1:4082-15374 GCF_032060305.1 Kaistella sp.
CTACGCTCAGTAAAATGGAAATCATGGATGGCTTTTCCGGGAAGGTCAATCATATGGGAAGGTTTCTTTTCGTAAAACAAAGATATCAAAATAATGGTGCTCTTCCTTCTTAAAGTCAAATCTCTCAGTAGCATTTCAAAACAGATTAATCACCAGAAACCGGATCAATTACAAAAGTTGTGTGTAAATTGAAATAAGTTTTAGTTTTGATCCGTAATTACACAGGTTTTGGTCTTGACCCGTTACATGTTCACCACCAGCCACAAAAAAAAAGAGAATCACTTTCGTAATTCTCTCTTAGTAGCGGGAACCGGACTCGAACCGATGACCTTTGGGTTATGAGCCCAACGAGCTACCTACTGCTCCATCCCGCGATGTATCTTTAGAAATTTCTGCGGCTCGCGATACCTTACAGAAACTTAAACTTAGTAGCGGGGACACGACTCGAACGTGCGACCTCCGGGTTATGAGCCCGACGAGCTACCTACTGCTCTACCCCGCGATATTGGACTGCAAATATACGAATATTTTGTTTCAGAGCAAGCTTTCGTGTAATAATTTTTATTTCACCATATTTTAATAACTTTGTGGTATGGCTAAAATATTAAAAATTTATCCCGATAATCCACAGGAAAACCTTATTGCTGAGGTAGTTAAATCTCTCAACAACGGCGGAATTATTATCTATCCTTCTGATACGGTGTATGCGTTGGGTTGTAATATTTTCGACATCCGCGCGATGGAGAAGCTGGCACACATCAAAAAAGTAAAACTCGAGAAAGCCCAGTTCTCTATTATCTGTAACGATTTAAGTCATTTATCAAGCTTTACCCGTGCGATCGACACGCCAGTCTTCCGCTTTCTAAAAAGCAAGATCCCGGGACCGTTCACATTCATCCTCGAAGCAAACAAAAGCCTGCCCCTGGCCTACAAAGGCAATAAGACGGTAGGTATCCGCGTTCCCGACCATCCAATCCCCCAGCTTATTGTGGAAAAACTTGGGCACCCCATCGCTTCCACATCCATCAAAGATGATGATGAAGTCATCGAATATTCTACCGACCCCGAGCTGATCGCAGAGAAATATGATCATTTGGTCGATATCGTTATCGATTCCGGATACGGTGACAATGTGGCTTCCACTATCGTAGATTTAACCAGCGGCGAACCGGAGATTATCCGGCAGGGAAAAGGAATTGTGTAGGTTTTTGCACTAATACCGTGCGTCAGTTTTTTTCAAAGACATTCCACTACTAACACAGCTAATTCCTTAAGAATATTATCAGCTTTAAAATTTTCAACCATCATCTCAATGAAAATTATTACCTCTCCTGCAAAACTCATGAACATAGAAAATTCAACAGATTTTCTGAAACCTACTACCCCGGCGTTCATTGAGGAAGCAGCATTTATTCACTCCCATTTAAAAGAAAAAACACCCAAATATCTCTCGGAACTCATGGAGATTTCGGCAAAACTTGCAGATGAAAATTGGGAAAGAAACCAAAACTGGAAACCCCGACCCGCTTCCAGAGAGTCTGCTCCTGCCATGTTTGCCTTCACCGGCGAAGTGTACCGGGGATTAGATGCGAAAACACTGGATAAAAAAGCAGTCAACTATCTTCAGAAAAACTACCGAATTCTTTCCGGTCTGTATGGCTTGCTGAAACCATCAGACAAAGTAATGCTCTACCGTTTGGAAATGGGCAGGAATTTCGAGTTTGATGATTATAAAAACCTTTACAGTTTTTGGCGGGATAAACTTACAGAAAAACTCAACAGCGAACTGAAAAGCAACGATATGATCCTGAATTTAGCCAGTAGTGAGTATTTTAAAGCTCTCGATAAAAAGAGACTGAATGCCCCGGTAATCGACTTCGATTTCTTTGAACTGAAAGACGGAAAACTCAAAACCATCGTGGTGTACAACAAACATGCCCGCGGACTGATGGTGCGCTACTGTGCACAGCAGCAGGCAAAAACCCTGAATGATGTAAAAGGCTTCAACCTGGAAGGCTACCGTATCGATGAAAAGCTTTCGACCAAAACAAAACTTGTTTTTACCCGTTAATCACTGCCAACCATTAAATTTAAAAAAGATGAACTACCATACCAGAAAATGGATCAAACCTGAAGATTTAAATCCTAACCATACCCTTTTCGGAGGGAGACTCCTGCAGTGGATTGATGAGGAAGCTGCGCTTTACGCCATTGTTCAGCTGGAAACTCCAAGATGTGTTACCAAATATATCTCTGAAATAAACTTCATCAGTTCCGCAAAACAGGGCGATATTATTGAAATCGGGATTGAAGCCACCAATTTCGGACATACCTCCATCACCCTCACCTGCGACGTTCGCAATATGATGACCAGGCAAACCATCATTACTATTGATAAAATTATTTTTGTAGGCGTAGATGAAGAAGGAAAACCAACCAAACACGGAAAAACCAAAATCGAATTTGTGTCTGACCGGCTGAAAAGTCTAGAATGAAACTCTATATCAAAAATATGGTCTGTAACCGCTGTATCGCTGCGGTAGAAAAAGTGTTGACGGATTTCCGCCTGAAATTCTCCGCGGTTGAACTGGGCGAAGTTGAAATAAAAAATCATTTGGAAGCCGAAGACCTGCAGGAACTTAATCAGCGTCTTAAGGAAGCAGGTTTTGAGATTCTTGAAGATGCTGCACACCAGCTTATTGCCAAAGTAAAAAAAGAGCTGATCCTGCTGATTGATGGATTGGATATTCCGGAAGACTTCATCCTTTCCAAATTTATTTCGGAAAAACTGCACCGCGATTACAGCGCCGTATCAAAACTGTTTTCACAGAAAGAAAGTGTGACGATCGAGCAGTATTTCATCCTTCAGAAGATTGAAAAAGTAAAAGAGCTCTTGTTTTATAATGAATTCTCTCTAACCGAAATATCCGGAAAACTTGGGTACAAAAGTGTTCAGCACCTGTCTTCACAATTCCGGAACAGTACAGGTTTTACCCCTTCCGGATTCAAAAAACTGAAAGTAAAAAACCGCATTCCCCTCGATAAAATCTGAAAAGTATAAGATTCTTCCATATATTTATAACAGTGTTCGGTTTCATTTTAAGAAATTTGAACAATAAATAAGCATATGGAAAATCATCATACCCATCCTTCAGAAAGAATTTCGCCAAGTTCCGTGTATTACTGCCCAATGGAATGCGAAGGCGAAAAAGTACATTTCGCATCCGGAAAACGCTGTCCGGTCTGTAACATGTTCCTTGTTCCCATTGAGGAACGAGATGACTATAAGAATAAGCCGGAAACCTTCTCCAAAACAAATTTACCCGAAAACTTTAAAGATAAAATCGGTGACTGGTTCTGCCCCATGTTCTGCGAAGGTGATAAAACCTACGGTTCCGATACCGGCTGCCCCGTTTGTCACATGCATCTGGAAGAAATTACACAGGATTTAATTAAAAATGCTGCCCAACACACCCAGCACCACGGCGCTACACATTCCCATTCGCATCATCCTGCGCCACCTTCTGCCAATGCTGAAAACCATGCCGGAAAATATTACTGCCCGATGTACTGCGAAGGCGACAAAGTTTACGATTCCAACGTAGGCTGCCCGGTTTGCGGAATGGATCTCGTGAAATATCCTGAGAAATCTAAACCTGCCCAGTATACCTGTCCTATGCACCCCGAAATTATCAGCAACAAGACTGGCGACTGCCCGATCTGCGGTATGGATCTGGTCCTGATTCCTTCGAAATTCAATGATGATGGAGATGAAACCTTTAATATTCTGAAAAAGAAATTCATTATCGCGTTAATATTCACGCTTCCGGTATTTATCCTTTCTATGGGCGGGATGCTGTTTACTTTTTCGTTCTCCCATCAGGTACAGGGCATTTTAGAGTTTGTTTTAACGCTTCCCGTCTTATTTTATGCAGGCTGGTTCCTGATGAAACGGGGTTGGGTCTCCTTTAGGACCTGGAATCTCAATATGTTCTCACTGATTGCATTGGGGGTAGCAGCTGCATTTCTTTTCAGTATTGCAGGTTTATTCTTTCCGGATATTTTACCGAATGAAATGGTGCACAACGGCAAAGTCCCACTCTATTTTGAAGCCGTGTGTGTCATCCTTACCCTGGTAATTTTGGGTCAGTTAATGGAAGCCGGCGCACATAAAAGAACCGGAAATGCTATCAAAGAACTGATGAATCTTTCCCCGGACGAAGCAAATCTAATCACCGGCGGAACCGAAAAAAGAGTTCCGCTTTCCCAGGTTAAAATCGGCGACCTGCTGCGCGTAAAACCCGGTGAGAAAATCCCGGTAGACGGAAAAATAACCGAAGGAATTTCCAATATCGACGAAAGTATGATTACCGGAGAACCCATTCCGGTTGAAAAGAAAACCAATGATTATGTAACGTCCGGAACCATCAACGGCAACGGTGTTTTTATCATGAAAGCTGAAAAGATCGGTGATGAAACCTTGCTTTCCCAAATCATCCGAATGGTAAATGAAGCCAGCCGAAGCAAAGCCCCAATCCAGAAACTTGCGGATAAAGTTTCAAAAATTTTCGTTCCGGCAGTTATTGTGGCAGCGGTTCTCACTTTCATACTATGGTATATTTTCGGTGGCGAAAACCGTCTGATTTTGGCCTTTATAAATGCGGTTGCTGTGCTGATCATTGCCTGTCCGTGTGCTTTGGGACTGGCGACACCAATGAGTCTCATGGTCGGAATCGGTAAAGGCGCCAAAAATGGTATTCTTATTAAAAATGCTGAAGCGCTGGAACAGATGCAGAAAGTCAATATTCTGATTACAGATAAAACTGGAACTTTAACCGAAGGAAAACCAAGTCTGAATGAAATATACGTGACAGAAAACGCCGATAAAAATGAAATCCTGAAATTGGCGGCAGCACTGAACCAGAATTCAGAGCATCCTTTATCCGGTGCAGTTCTCCATGAATTCAAGAAAGAAAATTCTGTCTTTGATAAAGTTGAAAACTTCGAGAATATTTCCGGAAAAGGAATTAAAGGAATCATCAATGGCCAAACTGTTCTCCTGGGAAATGAAGCATTACTTAACCACTTCAACATCAACATTCCTGAAGAACTTAGAAACAAAGTCATCAGCAAGCAGGATGAAGCGAAAACCATCTCTTACTTATCTTCCGGGGACAAAATTCTCGGATTCCTGAGCTTTTCAGATCAAATTAAACAGACTTCGAAACAGGCGATCGAATATCTTCAGAAAAACAATGTAGAAGTAATTATGATGACTGGCGACAACGAACACACCGCAAAAGCGGTTGCCGAATCGGTAGGAATTACAAAATATTTTGCGAGCCAGCTTCCGCAGGATAAACTTGCAGAAATTAAGCGACTTCAGGACGCCGGAAATGTAGTGGCAATGACGGGCGACGGAATCAACGATGCGCCTGCACTGGCCCAGTCTAACGTAGGAATTGCCATGGGAACCGGCACCGATGTTGCCATCGAAAGTTCAGAAATCACGTTGCTTAAAGGCGATATTTTGGGCGTGGCAAAAGCAAAGATTTTAAGCGAACACTTACTGAAAAATATTAAACAGAATCTTTTTTTCGCATTTATTTATAATGTGTTTGGCATTCCGCTTGCAGCGGGAGTACTGTACCCGATCTTCGGAATCCTGCTGAGTCCAATGATTGCAGCGGCAGCAATGAGTTTCAGTTCTGTATCTGTAATTCTGAATTCGTTGAGATTAAACAGGGTAAACTTAAATATTCCAAAAAGCTAATTTTTTTCAGAGCCATCAAGTTTTGTAAGGTCAATATTAAAGATTCAGCTGGAATTTAACCGAAACCAAACATTAAAATATATAATTATGGCAAAGAAAACAACAACAGGCGGTAAAGTCGCTCCTAAAGCTGATGCAGCTGACAAACTGAAAGATTTTATGGTAGATGGGATGAAAGATCTTTACTGGGCAGAAAAAGCACTGGTTAAAAATCTGCCTAAAATGGCGAAAAATGCCACTTCCAAAAAGCTTAAAGACGCGGTAAACGGGCATTTAGCAGAAACAAAAACCCAGGTGAAAAGACTGGAAGACGCCTTCAAAGCAATGAAACTGAAACCCCAAGCTGTAAAATGCGATGCCATGGATGGTCTCATTAAAGAAGCTGAAGGAATCCTTGAAGAAACAGAACCGGGCGCAGTGCGGGATGCAGCAATTATCGCCGCAGCACAAAAGGTTGAGCATTACGAAATTGCATCTTATGGTACCATCGCAACTTATGCTAAATTATTGGGTCAGAAAGAAGTACTTTCACTGATGCTTGAAACGCTAAATGAAGAAAAAACAACTGATAAAGATTTAACCAAACTGGCAAAATCTGAAATCAACCTTAAAGCAAAATAACTGCACACAGTTATTCATTATTCCAGGCAACATTTTTTGTTGCCTTTTTTCAACCACTAAATAAAAGAAATATGTCGAGTTTAAAAGATAAGAAAATAGCAGTTTTGGCTGCAGACGGTTACGAACAGTCGGAACTTGAAAGTCCGGTAGATGCACTCAAAAGCGAAGGTGCAACAGTAGAAATTATTTCCCTGAAATCCGGTGAAATTAAAGCCATGAAAGGCCATGAATGGAGCAATTCCGTAGCTGTAGATAAAACAGTTTCAGAAGCCAAAGAATCTGATTATGATGCACTTCTGCTTCCCGGCGGCGTTTTAAACCCCGATGCAGTGCGCGTTGACAAGGATGCGATAAAGTTTGTAAAGGATTTTTTCAGCAAGAATAAACCTGTTGCTGCCATCTGTCACGGACCTCAGACGCTCATCAATGCAGAAGTGATAAATGGTGTGAAGATGACTTCATTTAAAGCCATTTCCAAAGATTTACAGAACGCGGGAGCAAACTGGGTAGATGAAGAAGTGGTAACCGACGGAAATCTTACCACCAGCCGAAAGCCCGAAGATTTACCCGCTTTCAACAAAAGAATTGTTGAAGAATTCGGAAAAGCATAATTTTAGAAATCCTTAAAATGCACGAAAAAATTCCGCCACAGAAAACCGGTGCAAAAAGCGACACCATTTCAGAAATCGAACTGGATTCAGTTGCACTCGCAAAAGACCATTTCGACAAGGTGAAAAGGCGTTTCCTGGATGTAAATTGCTGGGAACTTTTTGCAGGAACTGAAAAGGCGGAATTTTCACTTCGTGACGGTAAAGGTGAATTATCGCTGGATCATCCGAAAGTCGGAGATTATTTCCGGATAAAAGTGCCGGGACTTCATAATACTACCGGCGATGGATACGACTGGGTTCAGGTTGAAAAATTTGAAAAAGAGCAAGACGAAAATTCAGAATGTCTTTACATCAGAGTGCGGCCAACTTCTGATCCAACCAAACCTGAAGATACCACTGCGCACTTTTTTGATTCCAAAGCAACTTCCAATTTCCTCATTAAGAGAGAGGGAAAGAAAATTATTGCTGAAGTTCACGGAAGAAACGAAATTCCAAACACTGAAAGCCTGAATGTGATTGCAAAAATCCGGAACAGCCTCGTTGCCGTTGGCGGAATGATTGCAGGCAGCAAATTTCAGTGGAAATCGCTTACAGAAGGCCTCATTAAGCATGAAGAATAAAATCTACATTGGCTGCTCAGGATTCTCAAACCGCGACTGGAAAGGCTTTTTCTTTCCGGAAGATTTACCGTCAAAAGAACAGCTGAACTTTTATGCAACCCAATTCAATACGGTTGAAATCAATTCTACTTTTTACCGCAGGCCACGTCCACAGACTTTACAGAACTGGTATGAGAGAACAGGTGAAGATTTTAAATTTTTCATTAAAATCCCTAAAACCATTACTCATATCAAACGGCTAAAGGACACTGCAGCAGAAACCGGTGATTTCTGTAATCATATTCATAGCGGAATCAAAGAAAAGCTAGCGGGATTTCTTTTCCAGATGCCTCCGACATTTCATTTCAGTGAAGAACATTTGGAAAAATTGATAGCAACTGTAGATCCTGAATTCCTGAACGCGGTGGAATTCCGCCACAAATCCTGGTGGAATGAAGAAGTTTTAAAAACTTTAAAAGAAAAGAATATTGTTTTCTCCGGAGTGAGTTTTCCGAAAGACATTCCGGACGAATTTATCACCAACAGCAATAAATTTGCGTATTACAGGCTGCATGGTGTCCCCGTTCTTTTCAAATCAGAATATTCTGAAGAAGAGCTGATAAATTTAGCTGATGAAATTAAGAAAGCTAAGGAAACAGTCTTCGTATTTTTCAACAATACTTGGGGAACTGCGGCTTTAAAGAATGCGCTTTTTCTGAAAAAACTTTTGGAATAGCATTAAAATTTTCGTTCAATCACATAATCCAGCATCAGGTTCAGTGAATGTTTGGCTTCCGAATCCGGGAAATCATTCAGGATATCTTTCGCGCGCTGCTGGTAATCTTTCATCACTGAAATAGCATAATCGAGTCCGCCTGAACTTTTCACAAAAGCAATGAGTTCTTTCACGCGCTTTGTGTCATTATTATACCGTTTAATCGTGTTGAAATAATGTTTTCTGTCGGTTTCGGTGGCTTTTTTTAAGGTATAAATCAAAGGCAAAGTCATTTTCTGCTCTTTAATATCAATCCCGACAGGTTTGCCGATAATGTTTGACGTAAGATAATCGAACAGATCATCTTTAATCTGAAACGCCATACCGGTAAGTGTCCCGAATTCCATCATCTTTTTTGCCATCGTTTCATCAACATTGTTGGATACCACTCCGATTTCGCAACACGCAGCAATTAACGTGGCTGTTTTCTGACGGATGATTTCGTAGTACACTTCTTCCGTAATGTCGAGTTTGCGCGCTTTTTCGAGCTGCAGAAGTTCACCTTCAGCCATTTCACGGATGGTTCGGGAAATCACCGCAAGCAAATCAAAATCTTTATGGTCGGTAGAAAGCAGCACTGCTTTAGAAAGCAGATAATCGCCTACCAATACCGCAATTTTATTCTTCCACAAGGCATTGATGGAGAAGAAATTCCTGCGCTTGAAACTTTCGTCCACCACATCATCATGCACCAAAGTTGCAGTGTGAATAAGTTCAATCATCGAGGCGCCGCGGAAGGTTTTTTCATTCACCTCGCCCACAAGTTTTGCACACAGAAAAACAAACATTGGCCGCATCTGCTTGCCTTTGGTGGTTACAATAAACCGCGTAACTTTGTCTAAAAGCGGCACATTGCTCTGCATGGATTCATAAAACTTCTGTTCGAAAAGTTTCATTTCACCGGAAATGGGTTTCTTGATTTCTTCTATGGTATTCGCCACGTACTATGAATAAAGATGTTGAAAGTTAAAGAATGACAAATATAATTAAATTTACGGCACGTTTCGCAGATTATTAAAGATAAAAAGATCGATCGATTTTCTGTTTCAGATGAAAAAAACTTACTTTACTTTATCGGCAGGAACAAAATAAAATGCCTGTTTTGCAGTACCCAAAGCAGTGCGGAATTCTTCTCCGGAAATATAAATTCCACTTTCATCTACCGCAATTCCTTCAATCTGGCCGATGACCAATGAAGAACCGAGATAATATTTTCTGGGCTGTTGTTTGAAAAAAACGCCGGGTTCCGTTTCATCAAACACTGACAGAAAAACTTCCGTATTCTTTGTATAGCCGATTAAATAAAGCTTTCCCTGAAAATATGCAGCATCAGTAACAAAGAAACCGGTTTTAAAACTTTCGGTTTTTTCGGCGGCCTGATTTTCTGTAAAGTCAGGATTCAGGACATAATGTGTTGTCGATCTGGAAGACCATTCTTTGGTAAAAACATGTATTTTTCCATTCAGAATCAGTAGTGCTTCTGCATCGAAATCTGTTTTTAAGACTTTTCTGCTGAAATCCTTCTGTTCAGGATAAAAGAATGAAATTACCTTAGTTTCACCGGAATTTTCAAACGGAATTTTATAAATCCTGAGATCAGTTCTGGTTCCGACGTTATTGCCGAAGTCGCCGGTATAAAGATGCAAAGAATCGCTCGCAATGGCTTCCCAGTCGTGATTTTGCAGTCCGGTTTTTATGGTTTTAAGTATTTTACCTGAAGATTTATCGATTTCGAAAATTTCAGAAGAATTTCCGCCGTCGTTCATGGTGTAAAGTTTTCCACGGAAAAAATCAAGACCCGAATTTTCTTTCAAAGAATCGCTGAGATAAGAAACCCGGTATTTGGCGATCTTTAAAAAATCGGTCTCCTGAGCGAAACCATTAGAAAAAAAGAAAAATGAAAAAAAGAAAACTAATTTCTTCATGATAATTTATGTCTTAAAAGCAATAAGCGGATTTTCAGAAAATCGTAAAGCAATCCCAGAAGTAAAATGAAACTTCCGAACATTAGGGTTCTGATCCCGAAATGCGTGTAAAGAATTCCGCCTGAAACTCCACCCGCGAAAAACAGCCAGATGATGGTTAAACGCAGTTTTATCGATTTTATGAGTTTCTTTTTGTGTTTCTGATCTTTATAGAACAAAAGCTGCGAAAACTCAATTCCCATGTCGGTAAAAAGTCCAGTTAAGTGCGTCGTACGAACTACCGCGTTCGAGATGCTTGTAACCAGAGAATTCTGCATTCCCATGGCAAACAAAAGGCTGAAAGCGATAAGATCGGGATTTTTTTCAATCAGAAAACTTCCGGTGAATGCAAGTGTCGCAAGAATCACGGCTTCGGTAACGGTAGGAATGATGTAAATTAGATTTTCTCTCCGGCGCGAATAAATCTCAACCATAAAGTTGGAAAAAAAGGCTCCCAGAAAAAAGAAAAAGATATAAAGTGCAACGTGAAAGGCGCTCCGGAAATCCTGCTTGAAAGCTTCGTCTACAAAATAAGCAAAATGACCGGTAACATTAGTAGTAAGCTTTTGGACAGAGAAAAATCCCACAACATTTACCAAACCTGCGACGAAACTCAGCAGTGAGGCAATCCCAAGATTATGCTTAGCGGTGCGGGTTTTTCCTATGTGGCTGAACATTACTCACTGGATTTATTGGCGAGCTGTCCGCAGGCTGCATCAATGTCGCCTCCCCGACTTCGGCGGATCAGCACGGTGATTCCGGCATTTTCGAGTTGGTGTACATAATTTTCCTCGGCTTCTTTGTTGCATTTGTCGTATTTCCCGTCGCCGATTGGGTTGTACTGAATTAAATTCACTTTACTCGGAACCTGTTTACAGTAACGGATGAGTGCTTTGATGTCTTCATCTTTGTCATTAATTCCGCCCCATACACAGTATTCGAAAGTGAC
>NZ_DAMBHK010000061.1:0-4858 GCF_032060305.1 Kaistella sp.
AGCACTTCGGCAGGCTCAGCACAGGCGTGCGGAATGGAGGGCAACGTTGTAGCGGCTGGCCTGTGCGTATAATTGTCATTATGTTACTTGCTGTGGCAGCGGGGATATTTTGGAGGCTCATTATTTTTGCACAATATCTCCCATAAAAAAACGGACCGAAGCCCGCTTTGTTTAAAATTTCATTTTCTGAATCCTTACCGCATTTAGTATGGCAAGCAATGCTACGCCCACATCTGCAAAGACTGCTTCCCACATCGTGGCTAACCCCCCTGCTCCTAATACCAACACCACTGCTTTTACTCCAAAGGCCAACGCGATGTTCTGCCAAACAATTTTTTTTGTTTGCTTGCCAATATTAATGGCCATTGGGATTTTTGAAGGTTTGTCGTCCTGAATTACCACATCAGCGGTTTCAATGGTGGCATCACTCCCAAGGCCACCCATCGCTATGCCAACATCACTTAAAGCTACAACCGGCGCATCGTTGACACCGTCGCCAACAAATGCAACCGTTTCATTCCGTGCTTTTATTTCTTTGACTTTATTCACTTTATCTTCCGGCAATAAATCGCCAAAAGCATTAGGTATGCCCAGTTTTCCTGCGACAGCTTTGACCACCGTTGCTTTATCACCGCTCAACATGGTAACTTTTACTCCTAAACTTTGAAGTTTCTGTACAGTTTCGGCAGCGTCTTCTTTGATGCTATCCGCAATGGTAAGGTATCCCGCAAATTTGCCTTCATAAGCAATGGCAATCAATGTTTCTACAATATCGTTTGGATTTACATCATATTGGACATTGAATTTATCCATCAGTTTAAAGTTTCCTACAAGCAACTCTTTTCCCTGATATGATCCTTTCAAGCCATGTCCTGCTATTTCCTCTACATTGTCGAGAATAACAGTATGGTCGGGTTCACCCAGGTGTTCATGAATTGCAGTTGCCACCGGATGGGTGGATGAATTTTCGATTACATTCACTAATTTCAGAATTAACTCCCGGTCGAATTGCGGTTTCAGATTTACGGTCTGTACTTTGAAAACACCTTCAGTCATGGTTCCGGTTTTATCCATTACCACATTTTTCACCTCTGCTAACGCATCCAAAAAGTTACTACCCTTAAATAAAATTCCATTTCTGCTTGCGGCACCAATTCCACCAAAGTATCCGAGTGGAATACTAATCACTAATGCACATGGACAGGATATTACCAGGAATATAAGGGCGCGGTATAACCAGTCCCGGAAAATATATTCATCCACAAAAAAATACGGTGCCAGACAAATTGCCACGGCGAGAAACACCACAATTGGGGTATAGATGCGTGCAAATTTCCTGATGAACAATTCAGTGGGTGCTTTCTGGGCCGTAGCATTCTGTACCAATTCCAGAATCTTTGAAAGTTTCGAATCACTGTAAAGGGTATTGACCTTTACCTGCGCAACAGTATTCAGGTTAATCATCCCTGCAAGGACGGCATCATTTTTCTGTTTTGTATCCGGTTTGCTTTCGCCAGTAAGTGCTGAAGTATTGAACGACGCACTGTCTGAAATCAAAATTCCATCCAGAGCTAGTTTTTCTCCCGGTTTCAACTGGATGACCGATTCTAGTGCGACGTCTGCAGCTTTTACCGTTTGTGGGCGATTATCTACTAAGATGGTCACTTCATCAGGACGCTGATCTAACAATTCAGCGATATTACCTTTTGCCCGCTGAACGGCCAAAGTTTGGAATACTTCCCCCACGGAGTAAAACAGCATCACTGCCACCCCTTCCGGATATTCGCCAATGGCGAAAGCCCCAATAGTGGCGATGGACATGAGGAAAAACTCCGAAAACACATCTCCTTTCCGGATACTTTCAAACGCTTCTTTAAGAACCGGCAAACCTACCGGAAGATATGCTGCTGCATACCAGCCAATCCGTACCCAATCCTTGAACCAGGATTGAGGGATCAAATAATCCATCGCTAATCCCACCATCAAAATCACGAAGGAAATAATTGCAGGCAGAAACAGCTGAAACGTTGATTTCCCCTGTGCTGAATGGTCGTGACCATCATCCTCCGTATGTTCATCATCCTCGCTCAGTTTCTTAGACCCTGACGGCGATTTTTTTGCGGAACGATATGCTTTGTCAGTGATACTGCAACAGCTATCCTCGATCAGAACTTTAGCGCCTGCATCTTTGTATATCTTGCCTTCCTGCGGCGTGCAGCACAATTGATTGCCATTTTCGTCGTAGGTATGTATATGTAATTTATTATTTGACATAAGTTATATTTAATAATGTATTGTAGTTTTTATTTTGACGTACTATTTCTTAATGTCCATGACCTTCCTCTCCCTTATTATTCATTTTAGCCAAGATAAAGAAGGCATTTTTAACTACTATTTGGGCATTGTCAGGAATTGGTTTTAAAGGGGTGATTTGAGTATAACCTAAATCGGTAACTCCCTTAGCCACTGGAATTTTTTCAAATCGTACTTCCTTTTCCTCAGATTCTTTTTTATTGCTTTTTTCTCCTGACTCCGGTACATTTCCCCGATCTTCTTCGTTTTTATCATCTTGCATAATAAAGATATAATCCTGTCCCTTATCATTAACTATGGCGTCCGTAGGAACCGAGGCTGCAGTTTGGTTATCCAGACTGATAACGGCGGTTACATTCATGCCATCAATGAGACCCACGCGGTCCCCTATGACCTGTGCGTGAACAGGAACAGTTTTGCTTTCTCCTTCAAAGGCTGTACCAATTGAAGTTATTTTTGCATCATACTCTTTACCTGGACTGTTGGTAAGTGTAAAATGAATGGTTTGTCCCGGCTGTACTTTACCCAAGTCTTTTTCATATACATAGATATCTAAATGCAGGGCTGAGTTGCTTACAATTTCGGCAATTGGCGAAGCCATGTCTACATTACTCCCGATTTGCGCAATCACTTTACTTACCGTTCCGCTGATGGGCGCGCGCACCGCAAGGGACGAACTGTAACCCTGAGCTGCACCGATGCTGCCTAGCTGTTTCTGCAGTCCGGAGCGCTGGCTTCGTAATGTTGCAAGATCTGTCTGTGCCTGCTGAAATTTCTTTAACGGTGCGGCATTTCCTTTATAAAGCTGCTGGGCACGCGTTACCTCCAGCTCTGCCATCCTGATTTGGCCATTCACCTGCTGCAGCTGCTGCTGCATCACGATTAAATCGGGATTTGATATCGTTGCTATAACTTTTCCCCGCGACACATAACTTCCAGGCTGGACATACAATGAGCGCACTATACCGCTGTATGAGGGCGTGACAAATGCCTTATTCTGATTCGGCACGGTTAGCATACCGCTCACCTTGATGGTATTGGAAAGCTCCTTACTTTCGATACTGCCCATCTGGATGCCTACAGTTTTTATCTGTTCTTCGGTGAAATGTGCCACATTAGGATCTTCGTGCTCATCGGGCTTCTCTACTGCAGTTGCTTCTTTGGTTTCAGTGACTTCTGATTCTTTTTTGCATCCTGTCAACAAGACAGAGACCGCAAAAATTAGGGTGATATATTTTTTCATGTTATATTCTCTTTTGGATCCTTAATTTTTAATATAGTAGTTATATTGTATTACTGCCATGTTGTATTCGTTCAGTGCAATCAAATAGTTTTTTCTAATGTCTATAGCTTGGGTGAAAAACTGGTGCATTTCAGAAAACCCTATTTCCCCAGCTTTGTAACTCAGCATTGCCGCATCAAAAATTTGGTCTGCCTGTTGTAAACCTATGCCTTCATAATATTTAAGCATTTCAGCAGCTTTCAGAATTTCAGTATAGCTGGAGCGGGTTTGTGCCGCGAACTGATTTTCCTGATAGCGCAGCTGAGATTGTTGAATTTCGACCTCGGCTTCTGCAGACTGCAATTTGGCTTTGTAAGCAGTCTTTCCAAAAATGGGAAATTCTACAGCTACTGAAAAGCCTGTTATGGGATCCTTCATTCCGTATAATCTCTGGGAAAATATTCTTCCCGAAAAGTCAGGTTTGTTCTGCATTTTCTGAACCTCTATATTCGCCCTTGCTATTTCTATATTCTGCTGCTGCAGAGCCAATGAGGGATGAAAACTGTCTGATGGTAAATCTTCCAAATCCAATTTCTGCAAGTTTGTGTCTTCCGGCAAGTATAGCACCTGACTATTAAGAAACAGACTGAGTTGTTGCTGCTGTGCCGAAATATTCTGTTCGTTTTGCTGTCTCTGAGCCTGGAGCTCTTTCATCCGTGCCTCCGCAGCAATGTTTTCGAGACCAGCAGCTTCGCCGGTTTTGAAACGAAGATTTGCTGCTTTGTACATGGACGTATAATACTCATCAAGTTTTTGGTAGAGTTTACCCACATCCTGAAGGTACCATAGCTGGTAAAAAGCGGTATTTACTTCCCTTTTTATCACTGCGTCCAACATGTTTTTGTTCAGTTGGTGAAATTTCAGCTGCTCCTCGAAATATTTTCTTTTCGCCTTATATAACCCGGGCCACTGGATGGACTGCTGTATGCCAATTTTAAAATCGCCGTCCGGATCACTTGGTCTCATATCGTCGTTTTCCACGAAGATGCCGGTCTTAGGGATTTCACGTGCCGTTCTGGTTTCCAGTAAAGCTTTATTTACCTGGGCTGCGTTTACAGAGTACTGTAGATTATTCTCCAACGCTATTTTCACTGCATCCTTTGGTGAAATTCTTTCCTGCGCACTAAGAACGCTGACGGACGTGCAGAATAAAATAATTAGCGTCAAAAACGATGTGTTTTTGCTTTTCCTCATTTTACTTTTGAATTGGTTTTTAGAATTAAAGATGATATAGAGTAGCGGCAGAACAAATAAGGTAAGGAA
>NZ_DAMBHK010000061.1:4958-9531 GCF_032060305.1 Kaistella sp.
ATGCTGTCTTTGAAGTTACGGAAGGTGAAGTACAGTAAAAGAAAAATAAGAGCTAAGGCTACAGGAACCGCTATTTGCAATCGTGAAGAGGCCTGCTTCAAATTTTCGAATGTTCCACCATATGTATAGTAATAGCCGGCGGGTAAGATGTTTGCATCATTAAGTTTGCTCTGAATTTCAGTTACTACACTTTCTACATCTCTATCTTTTACATTAAAGCCTACAACAATCCGGCGCTTGCCATCTTCACGACTGATTTGTGCCGGACCGTCTTTATATTCCACTTTTGCGATCTGTGAAAGCGGAATCTGGACTCCGTTTGCGGTTGGAATAAAGAGGCTGCTGACGTCCTCAATAGAGCTTCTGCTCGCACTGTCCAGACGCGCGACCAGATTGAATTTCTTTTCATCTTCAAACACTACACCAGCTGTTTCACCGGCAAATGCAGTACTTACTGTGTGATTAATATCCTCAATATTGAGACCGTACGAGGCGAGGCGGGCCCTGTCGTAGGTAATGGTAATTTGGGGCAATCCCACGGTCTGCTCAATCTGGGGCTCTGTGGCTCCCTGAACGGTCTGGACGACTTTGGCAACGTCGGGAGCTAATTTAGCGAGGGTGTCGATATTTTCACCAAAAATTTTAATCGCCACATCCTGTCTTACCCCGGTCATTAATTCGTTAAAACGCATCTGTATGGGTTGGGAAACTTCAAAAAACACTCCAGGTATCATTTCGAGTTTTTCCATCATTTCGGCACTTAACTCTTCGTAGGATTTGTCGCTGTCTTTCCAATCTTTTTTAGGTTTTAGCGTGACAATAAGATCCGTTGCTTCGGGCGGCATAGGGTCTGTTGGAACCTCTGCGCTACCGGTTTTACCTACCACGGTGTTGACTTCGGGAAATGATTTCAAAATGCGGCTTGCCTGCATAGAAGTTTCTATACTTTGCGAAAGGGAGGTGCCCTGTGGCAGAATGCAATGTACGGCGAAATCACCTTCCTGAAGTTGTGGTATAAATTCGCCGCCCATGCGAGAGAATATCAGGAGCGACACCGTAAGCAGCGCTATGGCCGCAGCAACTACTGCATATTTAAACGCAATGGCCTTCTGCAACACGGGAACGTAAAAATTATGAATCTTAGCCATCATTTTATCGGCAAAGGTTTTCTTAGCACTGATATTTTTTGATAGAAACAGCGCAGACATCATGGGTATGTAAGTAAGAGAGAGGATCAGTGCTCCGACAATGGCAAATGATACGGTCTCTGCCATAGGACGGAACATTTTACCTTCAATTCCCTGAAGTGACAGAATGGGTAGGTAGACAATAAGGATAATGATCTGGCCAAATGCTGCAGAACTCATCATTTTTTTTGCACTTGCTTCCACAGCCCGGTCCATTGTGTGCTGCGAGAGTTTTTGGGATTTGTGGTGGACCGCGAGAAAGTGAAGGGTCGCCTCTACAATGATTACTGCGCCATCTACAATAAGCCCGAAATCAATAGCTCCCAAACTCATCAAGTTTGCACTGACTCCAAAAACATTCATCATACCTAAGGCAAAAAGGAGAGAAAGTGGAATGGCAGAAGCCACAATAAGCCCTGCACGAAAATTACCCAGAAACAGGACGAGCACAAGGATGACAATAAGAGCGCCTTCCACCAAATTTGTTTCTACGGTACGGATCGCCCGGTCTACTAAGTTAGTCCGGTCCAGGAAAGGTTCTACGATAATATCCGCTGGAAGGGATTTTTGAATGGTGAGCATTTTTTCCTTAACCCGACTCACTACTTCCGCGGAATTTTCACCTTTGAGCATCATTACAATACCCCCGACAGCCTCTTTATCGCCGTTATAGGTAAGGGCACCATATCTAACGGCACTGCCTATACGTGCCTCCGCGACATCTTTGATAAGTACAGGGATACCGTTGACTGTTTTTATTACGGTGTTGGAAATATCATCTAAAGAAGAGATCAGACCGATGCCGCGAATAAAATAGGCATTAGGTTTTTTATCGATATAAGCGCCGCCGGTATTTTCGTTGTTTTTCTGGAGTGCAGCAAAAATATCTGCAATGGTAACATTCATTGCTTTAAGCCTATAGGGATTAATCGCGACTTCATACTGCTTAAGTTTCCCGCCGAAACTGTTAATTTCAGCTACTCCGGGTGTCCCGTAAAGTTGCCTTGCCACGACCCAATCCTGCATGGTACGCAGATCCGTAGCGGAGTATTTGTTCTCGGAACCTTTTTTAGGGTGAATAACATACTGATAGATTTCACCCAAGCCAGTAGAAACCGGGGACATTTCGGGGCTGCCGATACCTTGTGGAATATTTTCTTCGGCATCTTTCAGCTTTTCGGTGATGAGCTGCCGTGCAAAGTATACATCCACGCTTTCGTCGAAAACTACAGTAATTACAGACAGACCAAATCTTGAGATGGACCTCATTTCGGTAATACCTGGAATATTTGCAAGGCTCTGTTCTATGGGGTAGGTAACCAACTGTTCCGTTTCCTGAGCAGCTAATGTGGGTGTGCTGGTAATGATCTGAACCTGATTATTTGTAATATCCGGTACGGCATCCAGCGGGAGTTTAGTAGCACTATACACGCCCCAGATGATTAGTGCGAAAGTCATGAGCCCAATTATGAGCTTATTCTTTACACTAAACTGTATAATTTTATATAGCATTTGTAAAAATTAAGGTTAATTGAAGGATAAAGCATGTTCCGTATTGTTCACGGAAATGCACGACTATTTAATAGTCGTATAATCCTACGAAATAAATCCGAAGGAAAAGTATTAACCTATTTTGGGGGGTTGCCAGACACCGGCATTGAAAAGGAGACTGTAACCGTATCCTGATTCAGTAATATCTGCTTTTACTAAAAGAAAAATTTTTTCAGGAAGTAAGTTTTTAATTTGCGAAACAGCCATTGACATACCGCAACAGTTGCACACGCAGAAGGGCGTACAAAGGTCCGTATGTTCATCCTGACTTTGCTCCAAATGAACATCCTCTGCCACACACACCTTGTCGCCGAAACCACTCGCTGCATCGCTGCAAGGTACTACGGTAAGTGCCATAAAGAATAAGGATAAAAGAAAGGCAAAAATTTTCACGGGGCTAATTTAATAAAAATATATTTACTTCAATTTATGTCTTAGCTCATATTACTGCAATGATTCCTCAGGTTGTAGGCTGGTATTGTTTGCCTCATGAGAATCTGTGTTTACGGCGGTCGTTATACGCTGTAAAAAAGAGTGCAACCGGTCTTTATTTGGCAGCTGCACTCTTTAAAATTGACACAATAAAAACTCCTTTAATAGTTCAGTGTAATCCCTGCACCCCAGCTCATATCGCTGTCGTAGTGGGTTGAGATTCCGATATTTTTTGTGACGATATATTTAAGACCTGCCATATATTCTTTGTCGGTATTGACCATGAATGCCCCGCGCAAACGCGCAGTCAACGGAATGTCTTCACGTTTCAGCTGGAACCTTACAATTCCGTCTGTAAATATTTCTGCCTGCAGGTCCACCAACATCGGGAGTTTATACATGATACCAGCGCTGAAAGTTTTTCTTTCATCTTTAGTAGATGCCTGTCCAAAAAGGTTTTTTTCGATATTATTCCTGTCAATCTTTCTATAATGGTAGTTAAATCCGATAAATGGTTTCAGCCACTGCATACGGTCCACATACCTGCCGAGTTGGGTTTCCACCTCGTAGCCGTGATGGGGATTGTAACCTAAACGCCATTCTGTTCCCAATTCCCAGCGGGCATTTGAGATCCTCGCCATCCCGTCGTTACCATTAGTAGCAAAATCGTTTTCGGCCATAAGGTGCCACATGTTACTTTCGCGCTGGAGCTTTTTGTAAGCTGAAGCTTTATCGGGCAGCAAAGGATTCTGATAATCACCAACAGCAAAAACACGGTTCATCCCCGCCATCATGTGATAGAGGATGTGACAGTGGAAAAACCAGTCCCCGTCAGTTTTAGCTTCAAATTCGATGACATTAGTTTCCATCGGCATAATATCCAACACATTTTTGAGGGGTGCCTGAACGCCATTTTTGTTGAGTACCCGAAAATCAAATCCGTGCAGGTGCATCGGGTGACGCATCATTGAGTTATTGAAAAGGGTAATGCGGAGAATTTCCCCTTTCTTCACCAATATTTTGTCCGATTCTGCCAGGACTCTATCGTCCATGCTCCAAACGTAGCGGTTCATGTTTCCCGTAAGGGTAAACGTGAGCTCGCGCACGGGACTGTCTTTCGGGAGTGAAGTGTCATAAGGCGATTTCATCATCCCATAATTCAATGTGGTAATCCCGGAAGCAGGCATCTGATGCTGTGAGTGATCCATTTGCGCATCGTTGTTGTCCATCTTGTCCATCGGCATTGCTGCATTATTTTCAGCACTAATTTCAGGATACATCACCTGATTCATATCCATCGTCTGATAACTCATCTTCATGCCCATATCTTTCATGTCACCGTTCATCTTCATCATGTCGTTCATCATCTTCATCCCTTCAAAGTATTTGAGTTTGGGTAATGG
>NZ_DAMBHK010000061.1:9631-15346 GCF_032060305.1 Kaistella sp.
GTAGGATCTTCGGGACGTTTTTTCAGAATCATCATCCCATACATTCCAATCTGCTCTTGCAGACCGGTGTGAGAGTGATACCAGTGGGTTCCGTTTTGGATGATGGGAAAGGAATATGTATAAGTGGATTTGGGTGGAATGGGTTTTTGGGTAAGCCATGGAACCCCATCTTCTTTATTTGGAAGATGAAGACCGTGCCAATGCAGAGAAGTTTCTTCATCCATCAAATTGTGGACAATAACTTCTGCCGTATCTCCTTCGTAAAACTCCAGTTTTGGCATCGGAATCTGTCCGTTCACAGCAATGGCGCGTTTCTGTTTGCCCGCAAAATTTACCAGGGTATCTTTCACATAAAGATGGTAGGTCACTTTGCGCCCAGCTTTCAGGTTTTTTTCAGGCATCGGTATGACCATTTTGTGTTCACCATCTATTAGGGTATTTCCGTGTGCAGAATGATCTGTATCACTTTCGTTTTGCGGGACCAAATTCATACCACACTTTGGACACTTTCCGGGTTTGTCTGAAACCACTTCCGGGTGCATCGGACACGTGTAACTTTTTTGCGCTGCTTCATGCTGATGCTTATCTGAAGTTTGATGTTGAGGGATTTTGCCGGTAGCCTGATACTGGCTGCTTTCCTTCTGAGGAACCAGATTCATTCCGCATTTGGGACACTTTCCGGGTTTGTCCGAAACCACCTCGGGGTGCATCGGACAGGTGTACATCTTTTGCGCTGCTTCATGCTGATTAAGATCTGAAGTTTGATGTTGTGGGGTCTTAACGGCGGCTGGATCTTTCGGTGTTGGTTTAGCCTTTGGCAGGACCGTTTTTTTAACTTCCGTTACCGTCTTTGTTTTTGCAGCGGTAATTTCAGATTTCTTAGCCGTAGTTTTTTTAACTGCTGTAACTTTTTTAGGAGCAGCTGCGGGTTTGGCTGCCGGTTTTTTTTCGGTGATGGTTTTCTTCACCAGTGTCATGCCGCAAATGGGGCAGTTACCGGGTGCTGATTTCACGACCTGTGGATGCATCGGGCAGGTGTACACGGTTTTGGTGCTCTGTGAATAACTGTTTATGGACATTGCCATAAATAGAAAGAGCGAAAATATATATTTCATCTTGTGATTATTTAATTTTTAACAAACTTGCATTAAGTGCGACCACGATGGTGCTTACACTCATCAGCACTGCGCCCATGGCGGGACTCAGGACAAATGTAGGATACAGAACACCCGCAGCAAGTGGAATAGCCACGACGTTGTAGCCCACTGCCCATACGAGATTCTGGATCATCTTGCTGTAGGTTTTCTTTCCAAAATCTATCATTTTCACCACGTCTCGAGGGTCACTGTTGACCAGAATAATATCTGCGGTTTCGGCAGCAACATCAGTTCCGCTGCCAACTGCAATGCCTACATCTGCTGCTGCCAAAGCCGGTGCATCATTTACGCCGTCACCTGTCATGGCAACGATTTCTCCTTTATCCTGAAATTCTTTTACTTTTTCCTGTTTGTGGTGCGGAAGTACATTTGCCAGATATCCGTCCATTCCTAACTGCTTTGACACCGCCGCCGCTACCTTTTCGTTATCACCTGTAAGCAGGAATGATTTAATGTTCATGCTTCGAAGTTGGTCAATAGCTTCTTTTGCGCCTTCGCGAATGGTATCTGCTAAAGAAACAATACCCACGGGCACGTCATCAATCAAAATAAAGTTCACTGTTTCTGCATCCTGGTTGATTTCTTCCGGAATGGCAGGTACCTGTTTATTGTTTTGAACAAAATAATTAGGACCAGCCGCGACAACCGATTTACCGTTTACGATTCCTGTCACTCCAATTCCCTGCATGTAGCGGAAACTGTCTGACTTCCATAGCTCCAGTTTTTTCTCGGAAAGGGTCTGCATGATTCCTTTTGCAATGTGATGTTCGGAGTTCTGCTGCACTGCTGCTGCATACTGGAGTAAATCGTTTTCCGAATAGTGTTCCGTTAGAGGAATGATTTTCTGCACGGTGTGGGAACCTTTCGTAAGGGTGCCGGTTTTATCGAAAATAATGGTCGATAATTTTCTCGTGGTTTCAAAAGCCGTTCGGTTTCTGATGAGTAAACCATTTGTCGCTGAAAGTGTAGTGGAAATGGCCACCACCAGAGGGATTGCCACTCCTAAAGCATGAGGGCAGGCCGTTACCATTACCGTTACCATCCGTTCCAGAGCAAAAGCCAAATCTCCCATGGTGATGTACCAGTAAGCGAAAGTTCCTACTCCCACCACAATTGCTACTATAGTAAGCCATTTGGCTACTTTATCCGCCAGATTCTGAGTGTTCGACTTTGCTGCCTGCGCATCCTGAACCAAATTAATGACCTTATTGAGGTACGAATCCTTCCCAACCCCTGTTGCTTTTATCTTTAAAGCCCCGTCTCCATTGATAGACCCTGCGATAACCTTTCCACCGGACTCTTTTCTTACAGGAACACTTTCTCCCGTCAGCATGCTTTCATTTAAGTAAGAAGTGCCCTCGACAATCAGACCGTCAGCGGCGACTTTTTCGCCCGGTCTTATGATTACAGTATCTCCGTTTTTCAGCTGTTCCAGTTTTATTTTAACCGGACTTCCGTTCTGCTCGACGGTTACGTCATTTGGTAGTAAGGCAACTAGAGATTGCAACGCTTTTGAAGCAGCCATCTGCGAACGCATCTCGAGCCAGTGCCCAAGAAGCATGATCACAATTAAGGTGGCAAGTTCCCAGAAGAAATCCATGCCCGGCAGCCCGAATACGACGGCAACGGAATAGACATAAGCTACGGTAATCGCCAAAGCAACGAGCGTCATCATCCCAATAGCTCCGGCTTTCACTTCGCCCAAAAACCCTTTGAAAAAAGGCATTCCACCGTAGAAATAAATAATACTTCCCAAAACCAGAAGTACATATTTATCACCGTTAAAAGCAATTGTGAAACCAAGCCACTGCTGAATCATATGAGAAAGCAGAAGGACCGGAACGGTAAGTGCCAAAGAGATCCAGAATCTCTTCAGGAAATCCGGAGTATGATGACCTGCATGTTTGTCAAATCCCGCCGCTGAACTATCAGATTCTGAGTTATGAGCATGATTCTGATGATGATGGCTGTGTTCGTCTTTTTCAGGTCGGGCGGTTCCTCCCAAGGGAATTAAGTTCATTCCGCAAAGTGGACATTTCCCCGGTTCGTCCTTCAATATCTGGGGATGCATGGGACAGGTGTATTTTTTCATAATTCAATTTTTTGCGTTAAATTCTGCTATTTGAGATTACTTCCGGGTTTGAAGTTCCTTAATTTTCGCCCTCATGACGGCAATTTCCTCCTCCTGTGCTTTGATAATTTCCTCGCCCAACTTTCTCACTTCCGGATCGACCAGATTACTTTCTTCGACCATAAGAATAGCCCCTGCATGGTGTGGAATCATGGACTTTAGGAACTGGACATCTCCCACGGCTGTCTGCTGCCGAATGCCAGACCAAAACAGCACCATCGCCAACACACCGACACCCATCAGTACCTTGTTGAGTTTTTTATTGGGATACATCTTTGCCATTAACAGCAGTTCGATGATCAACATAGGAGAAGCCATTAGTCCGGCCATATAAAACTGATTGATATTGGGAATCACATTGGATAACCGATCAACCATCGCATACATTAATATAAACATGGATACGAAGGAAATGAGAAGCATCCAAAACAACTTTTTGTATGCCCCGCTGTGATCCATTTGTTCACTTTCTTTTTTTGAATCCATATTCTGTGTAGAATGAGTTTTCCCCGAGGCACTATGGTCCGGAGAAACTTTGTGGCTGTGCGTTGATTTGTCCATTAAAATGGTTTTTGTTATTTAGTTAAACGTAAGGACTTTTAGCAACATTTCTTGTCCTGCTGAACTGGGGGACAAGGCACTGTTCCGTAACTGCAATACACACAGCAGTCGCCCTGTTTTGGTTTTAAAACGATCCTGCATTTTTCGCATTCGTAGAAATACTGGCAAGAATCTGTAGGCATTGTTTCCTCCTTCCTGTGTCCGCAATTGGGGCAGGTGATTATTGACTGTAATTTGACTGTATTCATCTGTTTAATAATTTATTATGGTTTTTCAGGACCAAGGGTTTCCAATTGATATTCTTTTTTGTCAGTTACTACATATCCGGTAGCGTTTATGGCGTTTTCGATTTCATCAATGTTTGTTTTTGAATCATCAAATTTCACAACTGCATTTTTGTTTTCGTACGAAGCGTCTGAACTTATAATTCCCGTCAGTTTATTTACTTCGCTATTGACATGTTCACCACAGCTTGCGCAGGTCATTCCACTAATTGTAAATTCTATTTCCCGGATATTAGATTGGTCTACTATTATAATTTGCTTTTCTGTTTTTGGATAGAAAACAGCTGAATAGTAGGGGAAGGCAAGCATAACGACTGCAAATAGGGTAACAATCCCTAAAAACATTTTCGACTGCGTGAATGGTATTTTTTCATCTTTCTCGCAGCTACAGTCTAATTGTTTTTTGGGTTTTAGTTTAAGATACCAGGCAAAACCAAGAACGAAAACTGTTAACGCGATTAAATAAGGCCGTAAAGGTTCGAGCCAGGAAAAAGTCGCAGCAATTCCGCTTGTTCCTGCTATTAAAACCAATACTGGTGTAATACAACACAATGAAGCGGTAACTGCTGTCAAAAGTCCTGCTCCGATTAATTTTCTGTCTGTTTTCATATTGTTTTAAGTTTCTACTTGATATTTAAAGATCTAAATTAATGCTAATTTCAAAAATAGATTTATTTTGTTTGACAATGGTTTTTCTTATAAATTATTTAAAATATATTGAACTCTTTCTGCAGGAGGCAAAACCGGAACAAAAACGATAGGGAAACCGAGATTGGTATAAGTTTCTATTATTAACATATGAATTACTTTTTGATCGTCTTCATTTTCCGTTCTCGCGTAGTCTTTGGTAAAAGGCAATCGGTCTAAAATAAAGATTTTTTTGTAGGAAACCCCGTTGACGGCATTAAGTAACTTTTCATCATAATCCAAGTTTAAAAATTGATAATAAGCCATTGCGTCCGGGATAGCCCTGTCCAAAAAAACCATATCCTCCTTATTGAGCGATCCTTCTTGGGCAATCTGCATATCTAACACGCCCAATTGAAATTTCTTCTTATTGCTTCTAATTTCTTTAACGGAATTTCCTTCATTATGCATGGTATCAATGTAATGCCTGGCGTGCTCAATTGTCGTATGGTAACCTTGCTTCTGAAGCAAATCAATGGTCGTTGTTTTTCCGGTACTGGGTCCGCCGGTAATCACATACCAGTTGGTCTCTTCTGAATGCTTGATTTTACTGTCCCTTATATGATTCATATCTCCAAATTATAATTCTTCAATATCATAAAGTTGCGGTATTTGGGAATCCCAGCCGTAGGTTTCTTTTATGCCCAGCTGCAGCGCTTCTGCGCCTTCCTTCTCCCCATGTACGATGAAAATTCTTTCCGGAATATTTGTTATTCCATTCATCCAGCCAAGGAGTTCATTGTGGTCTGCATGTGAAGACAGTCCTTCAATTTCCGCTACTTCCATATTGAACGGCACCCATTTTCCGTACACTTTTAGTTCTTTCTCACCCTCCAATAATTTTCTTCCACGGGTTCCTTCGGCCTGATAGCCAACAAAAAGCAGGGTATTATCA
>NZ_DAMBHK010000062.1:0-13208 GCF_032060305.1 Kaistella sp.
TTTCCGGTTTGTTGCGCATCATTCTGAGATCGAACGTCATGGCAACGTTTCTGGTAAAGGCCCGTCCTTGCTCGGTGATCTTTATGGAACTATCGCGCAGTTCCACCAAACCGTCGGCTTCCATTTCCTTTAAAGATTCCAGTGCATTTTGAAGCTCCGGAAAATCGGTGGATTCATCCCAAGAAGTTTCGAGGCGACACATTAAATTCAGAATATGTTGACGCACCAAAAGATCTTCCTGATTTAAAATGTGACCTCTAAACACAGGAATCATTCCTTCCTCTACCCTTTTTTGATATTCTTCGACGGTTTTTTCGTTTTGTGCAAATGCATACCAGGAATCCGAAATGGCGCTCATTCCCAATCCCACCATCAATTGGGTTTTGCTGGATGAATAGCCCATGAAATTTCGGTGAATATCTCCAGATATCATGGATTGATAGAGGTCGTCATGCTCCAATGCGAAATGATCCATCCCTACTTCAATATAGCCCAGTTCTTCGAGCAGTTTTTTTCCGTTTTCGTAGAGTTTACGCTTTTCTTCACCGCTTGGCAGGTCGTTTTCATCAAAACCTCTCTGGCCTACGCCTTTAATCCACGGCACATGCGCGTAAGAATAAAATGCCAGACGGTCGGGTTTCAACTCCAGGGTTTTGCGGATGGTATATTCCTGCTTTTCCCAGGTGTGGAACGGCAGACCGAAAACAAGATCGTGTGAAATACTCTGATAACCGATTTCTCTTGCCCAGTTTGTCACTTTCTCCACATTTTCGAAAGGCTGAACCCTGTTGATGGCTTTCTGAACCTGTGGATCATAGTCCTGCACGCCGAAACTGCATCTTCTGAAGCCTAAATCATATAAAGTCTGTAAATGCTCGCGCGTCGTATTGTTCGGGTGACCTTCAAAAGAAAACTCGGGATTCTCTGCGATGTCTGCTTTCGCAAAAATACCTTCGAGCAAAGTTCTAAGATTTGCAGGCGAGAAGAAAGTCGGGGTTCCGCCACCAAGGTGAAGTTCCTTGATTTTTGGTTTTCTGCCGAAGAGATTCAGGTACAGATCCCATTCTTTCAAGACGCTCTCCAGATAAGGTGTTTCTACGGAATGCTGTTTCGTAATCCGCTTGTGGCAGGCACAGAATGTACACAGCTGCTCGCAGAACGGAAGGTGAATATAGATGGAAATCCCTTCAGCATCGTTGCTTTCATTGAAAGATCTGATGACCGACTGCTTCCACAACTCCGGTGTAAAGGACGTTTCGTCCCAGAAAGGAACGGTTGGATAGGAAGTGTATCGTGGGCCGGGAATATTATATTTGTTGATGAGTGAAGTATTCATTCTGCAAAAATAGGAAATTTATTTCCTTTGTTTCACTGATTAATGTCAACTGAAAAATTACCTATCATGAAAACGAACAAGCCCTAGGATTTTCCATTCGATGGGCTTTACCTCATCGTTTGATTTTTATGATTAAATCGTTGATTGGTAATTCATTAGTTATAGGAATTGATATCATTCTAGAGCTTTAGTTTTCTCCACCAATCCATAAGAATTCCATCTACCATATTTAAAAAAATCCATCAGGAGCGATGGATTTTTTTGGTTTTAATAGTTTACATTTGGAGTCAACAGTTCTTTTTGTTTGCAGTTTAGAAAGAGAAAAATATGAGTGAGATTTTAAGACGTCAAATTGAGAAAATTACGCCATTAACTGACCAGGAGTTCGAGTACATCCTGTCTCATTTTACCTTGAAAAAATTTAAAAAGCATCAGATTTTAATTCAAGAAGGAGATACCGTACAAAATGATTATTTTGTGATGAATGGTTTGTTAAAAGCATCATACCTGAATAAAGAAGGGAAAGAGCACATCATGCAATTTGCAATGGAAGATTGGTGGATTACCGATTATCAAGCGTATTTTAATCAAACGGAAGCTACTTTTACCATTGATGCATTAGAGTCTACCGAAGTGCTTACTTTGTCCCTCTATAACCGAGAAAAACTCTGTGCAGATATTCATAAAATAGAACATTTTTTCAGGAAAAGGTCTAATAATGGTTATATCGCACTCCAAAGAAGAATTTTGTCTCTGCTGAATAGCAATGCCAAAGAACGCTACGAACAATTTATTTCTCAATATCCCACACTTTTACAACGATTGCCCAAAACATTAATCGCTTCATATTTAGGTGTTTCCAGAGAAACCTTGAGTCGGCTTTCGGTGTAATGTGATGTAGGTCACAAAAAAGTTGTGAGGTAGGTCCTGTTGTTTGTGGGGAGCTGCATTTACCTTTGCACTATCAAATCATTAAAAATCAATAGTAAAATGAATCACAACAAGTTTTTATTCAAGATTATTTTCTTAACGGGTTGTATTCTTTTTTTAGGGATTCATATGATCAATGCACAAACAATTAAATCTAACAAAATGAGCAAAAAAGTATTATTCGTGGTTACGAGCCACGGCGAATTAGGAAACACTGGTGAATCTACCGGTTATTATTTAGGTGAAGTTACCCATCCTTGGGCTGTATTAGTAGATGCTGGTTACGAAATAGATTTCGTGAGTCCAAAAGGTGGAAACCCGCCATATTATGGAAATACTCCAGATGATAAGGTTAATGAAAGATTTTTGGCAGATGAATATTATCAAAATAAAATTCAGAACACCATGACGCCTTCAGAAGTAAATCCTGATGAATATGTGGGGATTCTTTATGCTGGAGGTCACGGTACGATGTGGGATTTTGCAGATAATGAAGAATTGGCAGTAATCGCACAAAAAATCTACGAAAAAAATGGAATCGTAAGTGCGGTTTGTCACGGTCCTGCCGGATTGGTGAACATTAAACTCAGCAATGGAAAATACTTGGTAGATGGCAAAAAAATCAATGCTTTCACCAACGAAGAAGAAGCTGCTGTGAAATTAGATGAAGTGGTTCCATTTAGATTAGAATCTAAATTAATAGAACGCGGAGCCAAGTTTGAAAAATCTGGTTTATGGCAAACTCACGTTACCGTAGACGAAAGAGTGGTAACAGGACAAAATCCTCAATCTGCTCATGCAGTTGGCGAAGCTGTTTTAGATGAACTTAAAAAACTATAATAGTTAAGAATACAAAAGAGACTGTTTTCAGTCTCTTTTTTTTTGTGCTCAATTGAAATTTTCTTTGAATAATCAAGATAAATCTTGTATACATAGCAAAGGTTCAACATGTCACAAAATGATAAAAAAATGGAGCCAGGTAAAATTTCTAGCTCCATTTAACTGTATTAAAAATTTGTGTTCGATTGCTTACTTTACTGCTAGTAGATCTACCATTTCAAGTACAGGTTCTTTAGCAAGTAATTCAGAAGCATTGGCCATTAAAGCCTTTGCAATCTCACCATTCAGGTGAGCATCTCTTGCATCTGTAGTTCCGAACGTATCGAATATACCAAAAGTAGAAGGGCCGATTTGTAAAGCATACCATCTTACGGTTCCTGGCTCACCTTCGGCAAGCGGTAAGGCAGACTTTAGGAATTCCAATACGTCATTTTCTTTACCCGGTTTTGCTTCTACTCTAGCTAATATTGCAAACTTTTCCATAATTTAAAATTTTAATGTTATTAAGAGCGTTCTTCAACTCTTTATAACAAAAATAAGTCTTCCTTATCAAACTAAAAATACAAAAGATGTTAAATAACGTTAATGTGGATCATCGCAAATCAGCATCATTTGTTCTGGCCACCTACAATTTGTTCAGCAGAAAGTGGTTCAGAAGATTCCTTCGGTAGCTTTAGTATTATTTTTTATAATAATCTCCGGCTAAACTTGCACCGCCGCCACAAAAGTAATTTAGTGCCAATCTATCGTCAAATTTCGAAGTAAATACTTCAGCTGTTTTATCCTTAAATAAAATCGTCATCGTCCCTTTTAAATCTTTATTGATGGTTTTTAAATCAACATCAACCTGATTATTCACTAACTTTCCTTTGCCCTCAAACGTACATCCTTTCGTTGCGCCGGTAAATGAAATTTTCACTGAATAAATACTGTCATTTTCAGATTTCAATTCCAGAATTTGGTTGTATCCTTTTCCATTGGCGTTGGTATTATACGTACCGTTTAACTGAGCCGGCGTATATGCTTTTACTTCTTTAAAAATATAATCTTTGGCTAATTCTCCGTGTACTTCTTTTTTATCAGCATCCAATCTAACCAAGGTTTTGTTGGGTTTTACCAGATAATATTCTTTGGGCGAATTTGGGAGGGATACTTCAATAATGTCATCATTCTTTGTCCAGGTACCATACTCGTTTTCAGAAGTACCGTCGCTGTCTAAATACGATGTACTTTTAACCGCTTTGTTGTCTTTTTGAAAGGTAATATAGGTTTCGATTCCCATACAATCTGCGCAAGGCAATGTTGCCGTGTAGATTCCTGAAGAAAAATCATTATTCTGTTGTGCCTCTGTTTTTGTCTGCTCTTTATTTGCGGTTTCAACGGTTGATTTACTGTCGCTGCAAGAAACAAAAATGGTGGTTAGTGCTGCTACGGTTAAAAATTTGAATCTGTTCATTATTTTTTTTTTGATTAATTTAAAATGTTTGATGACCTAATTAATGATTTTAAAAAGACCCAATAAGGCTTTGCGGAGTACTAAATTGAAGAATTTGATGTCATTATTTTTGAGATAAGAATAAATTTCCATCGAAAAACAGCTGTTAGCATTGTAGGTGATTTCAAATAGTGCAAAAAATAACGAACTTAATTTTTGGGATCTTAACTCCTTGCACAACTTTGTAATATCAGTTAAAAAAGGCTACAACCGACTTACAAAAAAGAGACCATTCTAAAGGTCTCTTCAGTATTTTTAAATTTTTTATCGATAAATCCATAATGCTAAAAAAATCTTTCGAATCTTTCGTTCAAAAGAAATCTATTTCAGCGTTTTTTATTTTTATTTTGATTCGATGATTTTTCAATTCATTGTCGGCTTTTTAAGAAGGACAAAAGTCTGGTTATAACCTGCAGTCTTTATTATTCCAAATTGTTATCTGCAGCGTATCTGTGGGCGGGCATGCAGGGTGAGTAACATATGGTCTACATGCGGATGCATTCTCTGCTCAGCACGCTTGAAAATTAAGTTTTTATTGATTGAAAAGTCTGGTCAGCGCAGGGTCATTTTCACAATTCTGTCTTTGCCCGCAAAAATCAAGGTGCTTTTGTTGAGCCATTCGCACACATACAAGCCTTTTTCATCGGAAATCTTCGTCCAGGTTTTCCCGTAATCACTGGAGAATTCAATATTCTGGTCCCCAACGGCAATGATGTCTTTTCCTTTAGTTTTCGGCCGGATTTTTACACAGGTTTTATACCCGGCATTTTTCCCTGAAGCCTGAATCTGCCAGGTTTCGCCGCCGTCGTGGGTCGTTGCGATGTTGTTGATGTTTTGGGCCTGTTTGGTGTAATCGCCACCCACTGCGATACCGAATTTATCATCATAAAAATCAATGGAATAAATGCCCTGCGAAGAAGTGCCCTGGATGAAAGGGGTATCGAAAACTTCCCAGCCGCAAGATTTAATATTTTGCCTGAAAATTCTCGTAGACAGCCCGCCGGTTGCAAACCACATCTGTTTTTTTGATGAAGCAATATTGGTATTACTGGCTGCAAATGCAGCTTCACCAGTTTTAAATTCCGGCAAACAGCTCGCAGGACATTTTTGCCAGAGTTTACTGCCGGTTTTTAAGGAAGAAGTTGCTGCTTCTTTTCCGTTTGGGTCACTTAAAGCAAATCCAAATCCGTCGTTGCTAAAATGCAGTGCGTCATAAAAAGCGGTTTTCGCAGTATCTGTAAAAACGATTTTTGAGTTTAAAGACTTTTTGTCAATCTTAAAAAAATAAGCCGGACTTTCAATATTAATAGCGTAAAAAGCATTTTGATCCTGCCCCAGCGTTCTGAACTGTAATTTCTTTTCAGAAAGTTTCAGCTGCTTTTTATCCGCTGTATCCCTCAGACTCACGTATCCGAATTTGGAATCGGTACCGGAGTACCACACTTTACCATCATACAGCTGCAGGGCGCGGATGGAGATTATATCCTTCAGAAGAACTTCTATTTCCAGCTTTTGTGAAAAGACGGTTTGGCTGAACAGACACAGGATGATTAACGCTGATTTTTTCATAGGCATGTTAAAAAAAAGTCCGCAGTGATGCGGACTTTGGAAATTATTTAATCTTTATTATCGATGTCGATATCTACTTTTTCCAGAGGCTCCTGCTCGGCTTTGAAAGTCTCACCAAAACCGCCGTTCTGAAGGTTCGAATGTTTTTTACTGTAAAGGAAATAAATCACAATACCGATAAGCAGCCAGATGAACGAGTACGTCTGGGCTTCAATACTCAGGTTAATGATCAGGTAAACATTGATGAGGATTCCCAATGTAGCGATCACCGGTAAAAACGGCACACGGAAACTTCTTGGCAGATTAGGCTGCTTCACCCGCAGCATCCAAACCGCTACACACACCATGGTGAACGCGAACAAAGTTCCGAAACTGGTCATGTGCGCCAGGTCATTGATCGGGGTAAAAGCCGCAACCACAGAAATTACAGCGCCCAGAATCATCAGGTTTTTTCTCGGTACCCCGCTCGCAGCATTTACTTTAGAGAAGGTTTTAGGAATTAAACCGTCCTTCGACATGCCAAGGAAAATTCTTGACTGCCCCATAATCATCACCATTAATACAGAAATTAATCCTACCGTCGCAGCAATGGTAATAATATACCCTGCCCACGCCTGCCCTGCAATATCGAAAGCATACGCCACAGGCGCCTTAATCGCATCAGGATATTTCCCCAGCGGATTGAAATCGGTGTAATGCATCATCCCGGTAAGTACCAGAGATACCAAAATATAAAGAATGGTACAGATCACCAAAGAGGTAATAATCGCAAACGGTACATCTTTCTTAGGATTAATGGCTTCACCGGCCTGCGTCGAAACGGCGTCGAAACCTACATACGCAAAGAAAATAGCAGAAGCTCCGGCCACAATTCCGGCATATCCGTAGGCCTCGTGTGAAACTCCGTTCTCTGTAATTACAGTAGGCTCAGGAATAAAAGGCGTCCAGTTGTCCACATTGATAAAGAACAAACCGGCGATAATTACGAAAATAATGGCCGACACTTTAAGGATTACAATAAAGTTATTGGCTTTCGCAGCGCCTTTGGTTCCTCTTACGAGAATAGAAATCACGAAAAGCACGATCAGCAGTGCCGGCAGGTTCATGGAAAAGCCTGTTCCGCCCGCTGCCGCAAAGGTTTGCGGATCGGTCGTAAGCCAGGTTGGCAAATGGATCCCAAACATGTGCAGGAATTTGGTAAAGTAACCCGACCAGGATACGGCGACCGTCATGGATCCCATGGCATATTCCAGGATGAGCCCCCACCCGATAATCCAGGCGAACACCTCGCCTACTGTTCCGTAGGCATAAGCATAAGCCGATCCTTCCACCGGTAATATGGAGGCAAATTCTGCATAACACAAAGCAGCAAACACACACGCAATGCCTGCAATAACAAAAGAAAGCGCAAGAGCCGGGCCTGCATGATAATACGCTCCGGTACCTGTTAAAACAAAAATACCGCCGCCAATGATGGCACCGATACCAATTGCTGTCAAACTCCATTTCCCCAATACACGTTTCAGCTCGCTTTTTTTGATATCTGCTTCATACGCTTCCATGGGTTTCTTAATCCAAATATTTGCCATACGTTTTTAATTTTTTTAAAGATTTCCAAAAATATAAAATATTTTGAGATATAATTATTTTCTGGTGATTTTATTTGAGTTTTAATGGCTTTTATTGGCTTATTCACTGATTTTGAAAGGAAAAAGATAATTCGCCTTTTCATTTTTATTCCGAAGCAGATCACATTATGCAATGTAACTTCTGTTACCGAACACCGTGCAGGCTTGCCCTACCTTTGCAACATTAAATAACAGTAAAAATACAGAAATATGTTTGATTCAATTAAAAATTTGTTCGGGATGGAAACCACCGATTTCGCTGCACTGGTAAAACAGGGCGCCACCGTAGTAGATGTAAGAAGCAAAGGCGAATATGCCGGCGGACATGTGAAAAACTCCATCAATATTCCCGTAGACCAGCTGGCCTCAAACCTGGCAAGACTTAAAGATAAAAACAAACCGATCATTACATGCTGCGCGTCGGGAATGAGAAGTTCTTCGGCCCTGACGATTCTGAAAAATGCCGGCTATACCCAGGTGTACAACGGTGGCGGCTGGATGAGTTTAAACAATAAAATTTAATATCATGGATGCACATTTTTATAACGTAGACATTAACTGGAAAAGCGGGCGCACCGGCGAAATGACTTCTCCCGAACTTAACACCGCAGTAGAAGTGGCTACCCCACCTCAGTTCCCGAACGGTGTGGAGGGAATTTGGTCGCCGGAGCATCTTTTTACCGCCGCCGTGGCAAGCTGCCTGATGACAACTTTTCTGGCGATCGCGGAAAATTCTAAACTCCAGTTCAAAGAGTTTGCCTGCAAATCGGGCGGCAAGCTCGACCGGGTTGAGGGTAAGTTTCTGATGACGGAAGTAATGCTGGAACCTACCGTAGTGATTCTGAACGAAGAAGACCGTGAAAAAGCAGAACGTGTTCTTCAGAAAGCTGAAGCCAACTGCCTAATCTCGAATTCAGTAAATTCAAAAATTACAATGACTCCGAAGATTGTAGTCAGATCATAAAACAGAAAAGGTAAAAATGACAGAACCCCGGTATTATCGGGGTTTTTCTTTGCTGAATTCTTATCTGGAAAATGCTGTCCGACCGCGCACGATAGTCAGGCAAAAAAATTATCTTTGAGTCATGAATTTCTACGATCTCTTCCTGAAGCCTTACGAATCCTACGAAACCTATCAGATTATTCTGGAAATTACTGCGACGGTCTTCGGCCTGCTGAGCGTGTATTTCTCGATTAAAAAGAACATCTGGGTGTATCCTACCGGGATTGTTTCTACGGCACTTTACGTTTATATCCTCTTCAAATTCGGGCTACTGGGCGACATGATGATTAATTTCTACTACACGGTCATGAGTATTTACGGCTGGATTTTGTGGGCAAAAAACGCTGAAGACCATGTACATGTAGAAGTTTCTGCAGCCACCAAAAAAGACTGGCTGGTAGCATCGGTTTTATTTGCCCTAAGTCTGGTTTTTGTTATGGTGGTGTATTATTACAAACCATTAATCGACAATCAGTTTTCTACAGAAAATGTAAACTTCGGACTGTATCACCTCGACTGGGCCAACTGGCTCGACATCTTCACTACTGCTATTTTCCTTGTCGGGATGTGGCTCATGGCGAAAAGAAAGACCGAAAACTGGATTTTCTGGATCATCGGCGACCTCATCTGTGTACCCATGATGCTTTACAAAGGGCTCGGCATTACCTCTGTTCAGTATCTGGTTTTTACGGTGATGGCGGTGATCGGGTATCTGGAATGGAAAAAAAACAGGGCTCCGAACCCTTAAAGACGAACCCGTATTTTGTAAAAACTTTAACGCAGCAACTTAAAATGAAATTACCGGTTTTAAGTATCTTTGCTGCCATATTTTATAACCATTTCGGTTTATTATGCAGAAAACCATAGAATTTTATAAATACCAGGGAACAGGCAACGATTTCGTGATGATCGATAACCGCGATCTGGAGTTCCCGAAAGAAAAAGAATTGATTGAAAGACTTTGCGACCGCCGGTTCGGAATTGGTGGCGATGGGCTGATTCTGCTGGAAGATGATGAAAATTCACACTTCAGAATGGTGTATTATAATTCCGACGGTAACGAAAGCACCATGTGCGGAAACGGCGGAAGATGCATCGTAGCCTTCGCTCATTTTCTGGATATATTTGAGAACACTGCTACGTTTGAAGCGGTGGACGGGCTACACGAAGCCGAAATCCACAACGGCATCGTAAAACTCAAAATGATTGATGTTGCCGGGATTAGTAAAGATGGCGAAGACAGTGTGCTGAATACCGGTTCGCCCCATTACGTAAAGTATGTGGAAGATGTGGCCAATTTTAAAGTCTACGATGAGGGTAACAAAATCCGCAATTCGGCGACTTACAGAAATGAAGGAATTAACGTAAACTTTGTGGAAGAAACGGATGACCACGAAATCTTTGTGAGAACCTACGAACGCGGAGTTGAAGACGAAACGTTCAGCTGCGGAACCGGCGCTACAGCTGCGGCACTCGTTTACCTGAAAGACAGAGACGAAAACATGGTGAACGTAAAAGTTCTTGGCGGAAACCTTAAAGTATATGCTGAACAGCACGGTGGTTCATTTACGGAGGTATGGCTCGAAGGTCCGGCAAAACAGGTTTTCAGAGGAAAAATAGATCTCTGATCAGAACAACAATCAGAATAAAAAAAACAGTAAGAAGCATATGAAAAAAGGAAATTCGGCTGTTGCCGTTATCGCACTGGCCATTCTTTTAATCGGTGGATTTTTCGGGTTCCGGTATTACCAGAAGTTTTTCGGAAACAATGTGGAAAAAGAAGGCTACATCCTGATTCCGCATTCGGCCAGTATGAATTCTATTCTGGATTCCATTGCTCCTTATATTAAAAACAAAGAAAGTTTTGAAGCGGTAGCCAAAGACAAAAACTTGGGCAAACACTTCAATGCGGGTCGTTACCGCATTAAATCAGGAACGAGCAACACCGATCTCGTGAACATGATTAAAGCCGGCAACCAAACTGAAAATACGTACAGGATTGGTGATTTTGGTGATGTGTACCAAATGGTGGGACGCGTTACTAAGAAAACCGAACTGGATTCTCTGAGATTTGTTAAAGATCTGAACACCATTGCGGTTAAAAAAGGCTACAGCAATGCCGAAGACCTGAAGAAATACTTCTTTATCGACACCTATAATTTCTTCTGGACGGTAACACCGGAACAGTTTTTCAAGAAATTCGAAGACCAGTATAACGACTTCTGGACTGCGGAAAGAAAAGCCAACGAAGCACAAAGCGGCTTAACCCGTGACCAGATTTACGCACTGGCTTCCATCGTGTACAAAGAATCCGGCGGCAAACCTGATGAGCAGAAAACCATTGCAGGGCTCTACCTGAACCGTTACAGAAAGGGTATGAAACTGCAGAGTGATCCTACGGTAATCTATGCTATTAACAAAGACAGCAACTTTACAACGCCAATCAAAAGGGTTTTTTACAAGCACCTGAAACACCCTTCTCCCTATAATACGTATGCCAACGCGGGAATTCCGCCGGGACCTATCTGTATTACTGATAAAAACTCCGTGGATGCAGTTCTGAATCCTGCGCAGCATAATTACATCTTCATGGCTGCTGATCCGGATAAATTCGGCTTTCACCGCTTTACTGCAAGCGATACAGAGCATGCTAAAAATGCGCGGGACTACCAGGAATGGCTCAATTCCAAAAATATTAAATAAATGTTTAACATTATTTAACATCTTCTGGTTTAACATTTCCGCGAAAACAGCGTCTAATTAACTGTTACATTAAAAAAATTGCCATCTAATCGTCTGTACCTGCCATCCCGGTAAGGTTGCGGAGCGATTACAAAACGACTGACATGATTAGAACTGAAATTACTCAAAACTTAACCAGGAAAACATTAGGCTTAACTTTTATGCTCTCTGCGGCGGCTTTCGCATTTGCACAGGAAAAAATGAACGTAAGCGGACAGATCGTCGACAAACAGAACCAGCCGGTTCCTTATGCTTCGGTAAGCTTCAGCAACAAAGCAAACAAACTTTTCAGCGACGCCACGCTCACTGATGACAAAGGAACCTACCAGCTGGCACTGGTTCCCGGAAATTACGACATCATTGTTGAAGCCATCGACTTTAAAAAATCAACACTAAACAGACAAATATCAAAACCGGGAAGTCTGGGTAACTTTTCGGTGGAGCCTGAAGGTTCTGTTACCAATACAAAAACCCAGGATATTCAGGGGGTGACTATTACGGCTGCTGCAACAAAGCCCTATCGCGTTGAACTCGATAAAAAAGTGTACGATCCGTCTACCGACATCATCAGCAAAGGTGGTAACCTGCAGGATGTTTTAACCAATGTCCCGTCGGTTTCTGTAGAAACCGACGGGACCGTATCGATGCGGGGAAACTCAAATGTGAGATTCCTGATCAACGGAAAACCTTCTGCATTACTCGGAATCGACAGTGGCGCTAATGCTCTGCAGTCCATCCCCGCAGACCAGATTGAAAGAATTGAAGTAATCACCAATCCTTCTTCTAAATTTGAAGCCAGCGGAACTGCAGGAATTCTGAATATTATCCTGAAGAAAACAAAAGGAATGGGCTTCAACGGAAGTGTAACCGGAAGTGTCGGCTATTTACCAAGCACCAACCTTAACACCAACCTCAGCTGGAAAAAAGGAAACTGGACCTGGTTCCTGAATGGCGGCGGCGGCTACCGTGAGAGCGAAGGAAAAAATGACAGCGATACCAGATTCTTTGATCCTGCAACCGGAGCAACAACCTCATACTTCGAGCAGAACTCGCTTAACGCCAGCGAAAACAAAAATTATAATGCCAACGCAGGCTTCACGGTAGATCTTTCAGAAAAAACAGCATTTAACCTTTCAGGAATGGTGCGTACTTTCGAAAGTGAAAATAACAATACGGTCGATAATTATGCATATAATGCTGCCAGAGTTGTTGATTCTTATTCCCAGACTCTGGCGTTAGGCAACAGCAAAAACCTTTCACTTCAGGGTGATTTGGGTTTGGATCACAAATTTAATACGAACGGACATAACCTTTATCTCTCTTTAAGTTTACAGAAAAGCGACAATAAATCCAGCGAAGATTCCCGTGAGTTCGACAACACTCTTTTTAAGTACGGATCTACCGGAGCCAACAATACAGTAAATAAATCGGTGATCGGTAAGATTGATTACGAATTACCAATCGGTGAAGCTTCAAAATTAGAAGCCGGGTACCGAATCGACAGCAATAAAAACGATTACGATTTCCTGAACCGCGAGACTGATACATCTCTGAATTATGGAACAGTAGACGCTTACAGCGGAAACACGGTATACAGCGAAACCATCAATGCGGCTTACGCACAGTTTAAAAGCAAAATCGATAAATTTGGTTACCAACTTGGTT
>NZ_DAMBHK010000062.1:13308-14432 GCF_032060305.1 Kaistella sp.
GCGGCTTACGCACAGTTTAAAAGCAAAATCGATAAATTTGGTTACCAACTTGGTTTGCGTGCTGAAAATTCCGATATCGGGATCGACTACAGAAGTTTAAGCGGCAACGTTTCGCGTAAGGACAAAAATTATACAGGATTTTTCCCAAGTGTATTCCTGAGCTATGATTTAGGAAGCACCAACAATCAGCTTTTATTAAACTATTCAAGAAGAATCAACCGTCCGCGTTCATGGTTCATGATTCCTTACCCGACTTCCCTGGCAAACCGCCAGAATTTATTCCGTGGTAACGAAGACCTGAACCCTGAATACATCGACTCTTTCGAATTGGGTTATGCCATCCAGAAGAAAAAACTTACCATTAACCCTACCCTGTACTACCGATCTACAAAGGACGAAACTCAGTTTGTAGTGATGAGTGAGAGCCCGGGATCGAACGTACTGATTACCCGTCCGTACAATATCGGCAGCGATCAACAGTACGGTCTTGATCTGAATGCTACTGCAGATCTGTTCTCGTGGTGGAAGATTATGGCCAGCGCAGATCTGTTCGGGTATAAAACCGAGGGTGAATTTTTCGATGCTGCAACCATGACCAAACCGCTTTCTTTCGACGGTTCAGGTTTCTCAACAAGATTCAGACTTACCAACAGTTTTAAAATTGATAAAACTTTGGGAGTGCAGGTTCAGGGATTCTACCGTGGAGGTCAGAAAACAGCTTCCAGCGAAAGTAAGCCAATGTACGTTCTTAATTTTGGTGCTAATAAAACCATCTGGAAAGGAAACGGAACTCTTGCCTTCAACATCCAGGATATCTTAGGAACCAGAGGCCGTGAAATGACAAGTTTCGGAAACAATTTTGAGAAAGAATCATTTATGCGGTGGATGCCAAGAACATTCAACCTTTCACTCACCTACCGTTTCAAACAGGGTGAAAAGGTTGATCAGCCAAAACGTAAGAAAGACATTAACAGTAATTCGCAAGGCGACGATGAGCAGCAAGGACCAATGTAAAAAAAGTGTTAGTTTTATTTATAAAAACAGTCCCGTTCGATATTGAACAGGACTGTTTTTTTTATAGCTTAAATAATATTATTCCTTTAATTGTTTCTGGATTCCAGATA
>NZ_DAMBHK010000063.1:0-10179 GCF_032060305.1 Kaistella sp.
GCTGTGCATCAGCATCACGTGGGATATAATCTTTGATTACACCGTTTCCTAAACCATTGTCAGATTTGTAGATAATCGACGAAAATCTCCTTGCATTCATCACATCATCATAAGTAATATCCGACGAAAGGTTTTTACCGTTGAATACGACGTAATTCGCCAAAAGTGGTCGTACATTTGGGTAATATACCCAAAATAAGTCGATATAGTCGTCACCAGAATCCACCAGTTCACCATCACCACCAATTACGCCCATTGTCTGTGGATCTTTCCCCATTGCCGCGATTCCCAGCAAGCGGTATTTCATTTGGGAATCTCTTTTGTCAATATACCACATTCCCTTAATCTTGAGGAGTTTCACATCCTCGGACTTGGTTTCGTACAAGTCGGTACCGGCTGCTCTATCTGCTTCTGTCACTTTAGCTCCGGAATTAATTTTATCAATCAGATCATCAGAAATTACTAATTTACTGGTTCTCTTCTTGATTTCTTCCGGCTCTAATCGTGTGGTAAAATATTCGTCATCATACACTTCACTGATTTTACCTGAGTTAATTCCATCTATTAAAATTTGGAAAAGCGACTTGTTCTGGGTAACGAGACCGTCGGAATTATGGTATAATTGCTGGTTGAGTTTATCATTCATATCAATGATTTCCCAAACTACGATACTTTTCAGCACGTCTTTCTCATCGATATACCCGTAAGAAAGCGGTACCACTTCTTTGGAGATGATGCTGTCTCCTTTCATCATCTTATTTTCTTCGCGCAGTTGCCGGAACTCTTCGGGAGACTTCGAATTAAGAATGGTTTGTGCCTGCGAGAAACCTACTGATGCGAGGAATATACTTACTATTAACTTTTTCATTATGGTAGATGAATTTAATTTTATCTCATATTAATTCGTCACATTTATTGTAACGTTGCTTGGCGTTTTCGGAATACTGTTCCCCATTCCGGTTGCAGTAACCTCGATGTCGTGGATGGTCACTTTATCACCAGCTCTCAGGTTCGTAAACAAGTTAGCCACCTCAGTTAAAGAATTACCTGTTACCGATACCGATGGTTTATTTGGAACTTTTACTTTAAAACCGTTTACCGCAAAACTTACCGGATATACAAATCCTGGCATATCTACCGCTACAGTTTGATTTTTGATAGACGTTGCAGGCATTGCTACTGCACTTTTGCCTCTAACTGTTCCAACCACTGGCGGTAATTTCTTAACCATATATTTGGTTGATTTACCTCCCACTGTAAGGGTTACCTCATCCACCGGACCAGGAGTTACTGTCCATTTCCCACCGCCACCTGATACCGTAGCACCTGATGCCGAAATGGAAGTTGAGGAAGTCGCACCGTCAACATTAACCGGGTTCGGGAAGCCCTGATATAATACAGTTCCAGAGGTAATTGTTGCGGTAAAATCTTCTTTTTTATCTTCCTGATGGGTAGAATTGGAAATCATCGGCGGAACTGTTTTAGGCGTATCAGTTACCAGAGTTGCGTTAGGATCAGCCATGACACTTTTCCCCTGCAGATAAACGGATAAAACGTCTGACTGGATGTTCCGTATCTCGGTTTCCAATACTTCTAAATTTGCCAGTGCAGCTACCATAGGTTGGTTGTAGAACTTGTGAACCAGCCATGATTTGCCGTTCTTCTTCTTTGGATATTCTGTAATGATATTCTGCTTAGCGCGGGCTACTACGTTCTGGAAATTTTCTTCTCCCTCAAATTTCTGAATAATAAAATTTCGAAGTACATCAATCTTTGACATCATTGATTTTGCTTCGGCTGAAGGTTTAGACTCTTCCCCTCCCTGGAAAAAAAGAGAGGTAGCAGGATCTGCACTGTTTAAAGTGTTGTAATCAAAATCTGTTTCACTATACTTAAAGCCGGAGAGTGCGATCATTTTCTGTTTTTTACCTTCGATATCACCAATGAGATCGTCGCCGAGCTGCTTAAGCTGCATGTAATTGTCGTAAGATGCTTTATCTTCAGGTGAAATTTGTGCTTTTTCCGAGAGATTATATTCAAATAACTGGTTTTTTGCATCTGTTAATTTACGGGTTTCGGTAAGTGAAACCTGTGTATCATAAAATGATCTCACGATTTCCTGATCGATCTGCAGTGCAAGCATTGCAATAAAGACCAGGTACATCAGGTTAATCATCTTCTGACGAGGGGTCTGTTTTCCTTGTGCCATTTTAGTAAATTTTGTTAATAATCTTAAATTTTAATTATAAATGGTTAGAAAACTATGATTTCATTGCACTAAGCATGCCGCCGTAAACTCTGTTAAGACTGTTAAGGTTTGCTGTTAATCCTGTTAATTCTTCATTGAATTTTTCTGAATGTGCTGCAGATTTCTGCATATCTTCAACATATTTTTTGCTGTACTCAGTTTGTGTTTTACCATGCTCTAACTGCAGTGCATATAAAGCGTTCATGCTTTCTAAGTGACTTGCAGCTAAAGTTAACTGATCGTTATATTTCTGCGTAGAAGTGGTAACATCAACAGTTTGATTGATCTGATCAACTGAGCTTGAAAACTTATCAATACCGGTTCTTAATCTTTCGAATAAGTTTACATCTAATTTTGCATCAGCAAGCATTTGATCTAATTTATCGGATAGAGAAACTTCCAATTCTTTAACTTCTGCAGATTGAATGCCTAATGTAGAGTGTTTAGGGTTTGGGTTTGCATCTTTGTCTAACAATTCAGGATATACATTTTCCCAGGCGTAAGATTCTTCAGTTTTCGGCGGATCAAATGCGAAAATAATAAAGATAATCGCTTCCGTAATCAGTCCTATTGCCAATAGAGTATTCCCGGAAAGTGGGCCTAAACTCCAGTGCGTGATTTTAAATAGTGCACCAAAAATTACGATTGCAGCTCCTATGGAGTAAATAAAATTATAAATAGCTTCTTTAGTCTTAAACATGTCAGTTGAATTTTTAGTAGTTAATTATTTGTTTAGTTTTTTTATCGCTGAATTTAGTTTGTTCTTTTCTTGAATTTTGCAGTTCCCTCCGGAATATCCTGAACCGTTCTGAAGCCAATATAACTTCTCGCCGAATCTTTTCTTTCGTAATCTCTGGCGCCCGTCATCAGGAGGTATCCTACATCTTTCCAGGAACCGCCACGTACAGATTTTCTTGGCTCTTTGTAAGCTTCATTTGATAAATAAGGATTTAAAGTTGAAGCAAACTGATACGTTGAATTGTTGTAAGGAGACTCGGTCCATTCAGCAACGTTACCAGCCATGTCATAAAGACCAAAACCATTCTTCTGGAACTGTTTTACAGGTGCTGTATAAGTATAGGTTCCTTTTTTCTCGTCTTCTATATAATTACCACGTTTTGGTTTAAAGTTGGCGAGGTAACATCCTCTGTCATCCTGAAGGTACGGACCACCCCACGGATATGTTGCATTTTCTCTACCTCCTCTCGCGGCGTACTCCCATTCAGCTTCTGTAGGAAGACGGAACGCCATTGGTTTCTGTTTTTTCTTCTTCAGTGCTTCATTATAATCAGATTTCAGTTTTGATCTGAAGTCACAGAATGCTCTTGCCTGATCCCAGGTCACGCCAACAACGGGATAGTTTTTGTAGGCACTGTGCCAGAAATATCCATCATATAACGGTTCGTTATAAGCGTAGTTGAAATCTTTGATCCAAACAGTAGTGTCCGGATATACAGCAATACTTTCTTTCTTAAGATAGTTTGCACCTCTCGATTTATCTTTAACCGCTGATTCTATATCTTCCCAGGTGTAAGCATAAAGAAGTTTTCTACTATCTAAAATTCTTTCATTATTAATTCTTTCAGCTGGTGGAAGATACATAGATTCCAGAATCTCTGCATACTGTGCATCCGGATAATCAGAAGTTTTCCAGCGGAGAGGCACAGACCAGTCGAGTTTTTTAGATTCATCATAACCTTCTCTCCCGCCCTGAGATTCCATAAATTCCTGATAAGCATTCTTCTCGTCAGCTGCTTTTTTTGAAGCATAGGCAAAATCTGCGATCGACGTTCCGTCACCACCGGAACCACCTTCCCCAGCAGCTTCTGCTAGAAGAGAACGAGCAATTGAGTCTCTTACATAATTAATGAAAACACGATATTCCGCATTGGTAATTTCTGTTTCATCCATAAAAAATGAAGAAACGGTAACTGTTTTAAGAGTTGCTTTTTCCGGAGTATTAGTAAAGTCCTGATCAGCCATACCCATCACATAGGAACCTGCCGGCACCGCTACCATCCCGTAAGGTCTTTCGGCTACAAAAGATTTAGATTTTCCCTTTGGGACAAGTTCTCCTTTCATTCCGGGCTTACCTGCAGAGGCACCACCACCTTTGGAACAAGAGATTACTACAGATGCTGATATTAATATAAGAAATATTCTTTTCATGCTATTTTTTAGAAATTAAGCGGTAAATATATATAATTTTTTAGAAAACAATTATGATTTTTTTTGCAGAACGTAAAATTGCTTGGATTATTTTACAAAAATTAACATTTATTTTACTCCACAGTCACAGATTTTGCAAGATTTCTCGGCTGATCAACATTTGCTCCCCTGTAAACAGCAATGTAGTAAGCCAGTAACTGTAATGGAACTGACGCAATAATTGGAGAGAAGCATTCTGAAGTTTCGGGAAACTCGATAACATAGTCTGCCATGGAAGCTACCTGTGTATCTCCTTTGTTAACTACCGCGATTACTTTCCCTTTTCGTGCCTTAATTTCCTGTACGTTGCTTACAATTTTATCATAATGTCCCTGTTTTGGCGCAATGATCACAATCGGCATGTTTTCGTCGATCAGTGCAATTGGCCCGTGTTTCATTTCAGCAGCCGGATATCCCTCTGCATGAATATAAGAGATTTCCTTAAGCTTCAAAGCTCCTTCCAATGCTGCCGGGAAATTGTATCCTCTTCCTAAATAAAGGAAGTTTTGTGCGTCAACGAAATTCTTAGCAATATTCTGGGTAATTTCATTTGTAGATTCCAGTACTTCTTCTACTTTTTTAGGAATTGCATCCAATTCAGTAATAAGTTTCATGAATTCCTGGTTGCTGAGATGACCATTATGTTTACCTAATTTCAAAGCGATAAGCGAAAGTATTGTAAGCTGGGCTGTGAATGCTTTTGTAGAAGCCACACCAATTTCAGGTCCAGCATGAGTATAAGATCCTGCATCGGTAATTCTTGCGATTGAAGAATCTACTACATTACAGATTCCGTAAATGAAAGCTCCTTTTTCTCTCGCCATTTTAATGGCTGCCATGGTATCTGCCGTTTCACCGGACTGGGAAATTGCAATAACCACATCTTTTTCGGAGATAATTGGATTTCTGTAACGGAATTCTGATGCGTATTCAACCTCTACCGGAATCCTTGCAAACTCCTCTATTAAATATTCACCAATTAAACCTGCATGCCAAGAAGTACCGCACGCAATAATCGTAATTTTCTGTGCCTGGCTGATTCTGTCAAGATGATCCCAGATTCCGGCCATCTTAATAATGCCTTCATCAACAAGTAATCTTCCTCTTAAAGTATCATGAATTGATTTAGGCTGTTCGAAAATTTCTTTAAGCATAAAATGCTCATATCCACCTTTCTCAATTTGCTCCAGACTTAATTTTAGTTCCTGAACTTCAGGGATAACTTTTTCATTGTCTTTAATATTTCTAATGTCAACTCCTTTTTCCAAAGAGATTGTTGCCATATGCCCTTCTTCGAGATAAACAGCTTCCTTGGTAAATTCCACGAAAGGTGAAGCATCCGAAGCAATAAAATATTCTTTTTCGCCAAGACCAATCGCCAACGGAGAACCTAATCTTGCTACTACAAGTACACCTGGGAAATCATCGTGCATTACCGTGATTGCATAGGCACCATAAACTTCATTCAAAGCGAAACGTACTGCCGTAGGAAAATCGATTTCCGAATTGGTATCCATAAAATACTGGATTAGGTTTACCAAAATTTCGGTATCGGTTTCTGACTGAAAAGTGAAGCCTTTATCGGTAAGCATAATTTTAATGGTATCGTAATTTTCGATAATCCCATTATGAACTAATGCTATTTTGCCGTTATTTGAAACATGCGGATGCGAATTTCTGTCACTCGGCACGCCATGGGTTGCCCATCTTGTATGACCCATTCCTACATTTGCCTTGCCGGAAAGATCTTTGGAAATGGCAACTAAATCATCAACCTTGCCTTTGGTTTTAGCTACAGCGAAATCTGAGTTTTCACTGTCGAGTACAATTCCTGCACTGTCGTATCCGCGGTATTCTAAACGGCGAAGACCGTTGATTACCACTTCATATGCATCCTGAAAACCGGTGTATCCTACAATACCACACATATAATTATATTTTTATTTAAATTCTTAATCTATTTTTTTCCGTAAGTAATAATGAGCTGCGCACTTCTGGCATTACCAGGATCTGTTCCTACGAATACAGCTCTGTGAGGTGTATAAGACCTCGTATTGAAGTTCTGCGCTCCAAGATCTGCATAAAACGAACCCAACAAAGCACCAGTCTGATCATAGGTATAATTACCTACGTTCAGGATGAAATGGCGGGACTTAGCTTCTTTCTCGACAATATTTTTCAAAGTTTGCGTAATACCAATCTCATACTTAGCCGGATTTTTATCTAGATCATAAGACTTCACTAGATTATAAACTCCAGTATAGGCAAGCGTGCTCATATCCTCAAGATAGGTATTAAGATCTTTTTGTTTTACTACAAAATAAGAAGGTTTCTGGTAATTATTGCTCCAGCTCGCTACATCGGTGTAAAGCCTTAATTTTGCTGAAATAATTCCTGCTTTATCATTGTTATATAAATCCTTAATGCTTGCAATCGTAGTCTCCGGAATTTTAATTCCTATTCCCGGACCTCCCATTCCCTGGGCATATACTTTAAGCATTCCGCTGATGGTGTCCTGAACCGCAGCGACAGATGCTGCAGGAGCATTTGTCCTGTCATAGGTAATTTGGTTAAAGTGGGTGTTCGCAGAGCCTAAATCAAGAGGAAACACACCTTCTTCTCTTGTTGTGGTGCCATTTTCAACTTTATCCTTCTTATAATAAAGATTAATCACAACACTGTTGGGATCGAAATTGAAAATGTATCCGTCGTTTTGTTCCACAGATAATTTCAATCCTTTAAAATACCTGATGAAAGACGCAGCGTCGGCAAGTTCAGGTGAAGAAGCTTTGGCAATAATTTTATTCTGAAAAAAAGCACTGTCTAAAGCAATTCTAAGGGAAGCCTCGCGTATGTAAAGATCTGAATTATCTGAATCTTTTGTAATTTTAATAGAGTTAATCGTACCGTTGAAAACCTTATTTGCCAATAGATTTCCGGTCGTAACAGCTTTGTTTGAAAAAATCTTATCGGTGTTAGAGCCTAAAAAGTCGTTAACTTCATTAACTTTTATATTAAATAATGTTTTACCATCGATTTTGGTTTTGCCGTATTTGGTCACCGGATAAGTCACAACCACCTTTTTTGCAGGCACTGCTCCCACCGGATAAATATAATCATCTGCAGTTGTAGTGGTAGCAGAATCTGAAGCATAAGACGGCTTAATAACCAAAACAGCTGAATCCAGAACGGCGTTTGTCCCAAAATCCGGGCTGTAAGAAGAAAGTCTGACCTGCGAAACGTAAGCTGATTTCTGAAGACCGAACTGTGGCTCATTGAAAGCTCCTAAAGTAGCGCTTTGGAGTCTTGTCTCATCTGTACGTATGGTGTCGTTATTATTTACGCTATAAGCAATTACGCTATATGTTGAATCTATCCCCTGAGCTCCGTTCTGAAAAAACTGTGAACCCAGTTGATCTGCATCGGGTTCACAATTCCATAAAATTAAACTTCCAATTACCAGCGAAGCTGTAATATTGAAGAATTTCTTAATATCTTTTGTCATTAAATTTTAAATTGATTAGTATAATTTTGCGATTGATTCAGCGTCTAAATATTCAGATTTTGCAGTTTTTGTCTTATTGAAGGCCGCATCCAGTTCATCCTGTAGAAATTCATCACCTTTTACCACGACATCAACCATATCCATGCTTTCGATAACGAACTGCTGAAAACTAGGCTTCTTAAACGCTTTTAGTGAAGTAATATTGTCGAAATTCAACTTTTGTTCTACAGTGGGTGAAAGCGCTGCATCTTCTTCGTTATAAACAGAAAGTACAAGCTTTGAATCTTTAAAATAAGAATCGTTCTTATAAAAAGTTTTTAAATAAATCGGGATGAAAGAAGCCATCCAGCCATTAAGATGAATTACATCCGGAACCCAGTTGAGCTTTTTGATGGTTTCAATTACGCCTCTGGCAAAAAAGATCGCACGTTCATCATTATCCGGAAAGTAATTTCCTTCATCGTCTGCATAAAACTGCTTTCTCTTAAAATACTCATCGTTATCTATAAAATAAACCTGAAGTCTTTCGCCCGGCAGAGAAGCCACTTTAATAATCAGCGGTTGATCCAGATCATTAATAATGATGTTCATCCCAGAAAGGCGGATGACCTCATGGAGCTGAAACTTCCGTTCGCTGATCTGGCCAAATCTTGGCATAAAAACGCGTACATCGTTGCCTTCCTGGTGCATCTTTAGCGACATTTTATTAACCATGGCGGCCATATTGCTGTCTTCCTGGTACGGAAACATTTCTGTAGTGACGTATAATATTTTTTGGTTCGGCATAAAATCTATCGTTTCTTCAATTATCAAGCAGAATATTCTGTCGGGCAAAATTACGAAATTTTAAGCTAATATTTTTCAATTAACAAATTTTAATAATTATAATTGAATTTGCTCTGTTTATGCGTAAAAAACATTTCTTTACAAGTGTATTATTTTTTCTCAGAAATAACTATTTTTACCATTACATTAATAAACTATGGAAATTTTTAAAACAAAGAAAACACTTCTGGATTATATAGAAAGGCAGAAAGAGATGGGTAAAAAAGTGGGTTTTGCTCCAACTATGGGCGCATTACATGATGGACATATCTCTCTGTACGAAGCCGCAAGAAAAGAAAACGACCTGGTAATCTCCTCGATCTTCGTTAACCCTACGCAATTCAACAACGCATCAGATCTTGAAAAATATCCGCGCACAATTGAAAAGGACATAGAAATTCTGGAAAAATCCGCATTCGTAGATGCTGTTTACATCCCTGAAGTCACCGATATTTATCCCGAAGGACTTAAAAGCAAGGAATATAACTTCGATGGTTTAGAAAATGAAATGGAAGGCAAATTTCGTCCGGGACATTTCAACGGTGTTGGTACTGTGGTAGAAGAACTCTTCCGCCAGGTAAAACCCGACAACGCTTACTTCGGAGACAAAGATTACCAACAGCTCGCCATCATAAAAAAACTTGTTGAGAAACTCAATTTACCAATAAAAATCCATGGCGTACCGATCTACCGTGAAAAAAACGGGCTCGCGATGAGTTCCAGAAACAAAAGATTAGATCATGAGCAGTGCGAAGCCGCAAAAGTTATTTATGAAACACTGGTAAAAGTAAACGACTGGTTCCGGATCATCACCGTTTCTGAAATCTACCAAAGGGTTAAAGATATATTCGAAGATCAGCGGGGAATGGTTTTAGAATATTTCGAAATTGCGGACGAAGCCACCCTGAAAGAAACCGACTTCTTCTACAAAGACCGCAATTACCGCGCATTCATCGTCGTATTTGTTGGCGACGTACGGTTGATAGACAATATGCACCTGGATTAATAAAACGTCAAAAGTCTTCCTTGAGGGAAGACTTTTGATCACCAAATCACAAAATATTAATATGAAAAAAATTTACTCCTAAGAGTAAAATTGTGACCCGGCTGGGATTCGAACCCAGGACCCATACATTAAAAGTGTATTGCTCTACCAGCTGAGCTACCGAGTCTTAGAAAATGTAAACAATAAAATTTACTTTCTAATAAATTTAACTTGTGCCTGCGACTGGACTCGAACCAGCACATCCTTAGGAAACCACCCCCTCAAGATGGCGTGTCTACCAATTTCACCACGCAGGCAAAAAAAATCCGTAACAGTTACGGAATTTTTAGCTAGTGACCCGGCTGGGATTCGAACCCAGGACCCATACATTAAAAGTGTATTGCTCTA
>NZ_DAMBHK010000063.1:10279-14171 GCF_032060305.1 Kaistella sp.
CCAGCTGAGCTACCGAGTCGGCCACTCTCTAAAACGAATAATTAAAAACCGAAGTCTGTAATTATTTTCCCTTTTTGAGTGGTGCAAAGATAGGCCTTTTTTTAAAATCTCAAAATTTTTTTAGTAATTTGTACAAAATTCAAAAATGATTATTTCACTCATAGGATACATGGGAAGTGGTAAATCTCACATTTCCAAAGTTTTGAGCCAAAAGCTACATTTAAAATTAATTGATCTCGACAAAGAAATTTCTTTGAAAAATAATTTATCCATTCACGAAATCTTTCAAAAAAAGGGTGAAATATACTTTAGAAAGCAGGAACGGGAATTACTTGAAGAGATTTTAGCAACTTCTGAACACTGTATTTTAAGTCTGGGTGGGGGCACACCCGCTTACTATAACAATATGCAACTTATCAATAAGCATACGCAAAGTATTTTCCTCCGAACTTCTGTAAAAACACTTTCTCAGAGACTCTTAAAACAGAAACAGAAAAGACCGCTTATTGCTTCCCAGAATGACGAAGATTTACCGGAATTTATTGCCAAGCATCTTTTTGAAAGAAATTTCTATTACTCACAGGCAAAATTTACTATCGATACCGATGGTAAAGAACCAGAACAGATTGCCGATGAAATTGAAGCGTTGTTTTAATCTTCAGTATTTTCGTTCACATCGCTGAAAAATATATCCCAGTCATCATCAGCCATTTCGGAATTTGCATCTCCGGCTACATATTCATCCATATCCCGGCGATCTTTTTTAGTAGGTCTTCCCTCGCCTTTTCCTCGGTAGTAATCCTGGGTAAGCTTACGTAGTTTAAGGATTTCGTATTGTTCTTTATCTGTTTTGTCTTCAATATGAAGGGGAACCAACTTCGCACCTAACCTGCTTTTCGGGATCTCAAGAACCTTAATCTTATAATCGATTTGATTTTTGCGAATTTTTATCACATCTCCCGGATTCACCTCTTTGGATGATTTCACCACATTATTTCCCACAGAAACTCTGTTTTTCTTGATTTCATCGGCCGCAATACTTCTTGTTTTGTAAAAACGTACGCACCATAAAAATTTATCGATTCTCATATTTTATTTATACTTTTGCTGGATTGAAAATTTTAGCAATTTAATGATAATATTAAAAATGAAGAAAACATTCTTATATCTCGCATTAGCATCTATAGCCATCATATCTTGCAGAAACGATGATAATCCTGATACAACAGAGGAAGTAAGCATAGAAACACAGAATACATATGATGACCAGGCGGCACAGCACTTTCTGGATACTCATTACCTTGATGCGAAAGGAAATATAAAAGAATTTGTTGCTACAGATACGGTAAACGTAAAGTTAGCCGATTTGAACCCTGTAACTTTGCCGTCCGGTGTTATTTATATCGTGAGACCCGGCGCACAGCCAACCGCTGGAACAAATATTGGCCAATATGATTTGCTTAGATTAATGAGTAGATCGACAACTTATGTTGCTACAAATACCGATAATAAGGTTACTTTTACATCACCATCAACCTTCAGAAATACCATCGACGGTGCTGGGGTTCCGGAAGTAGATCCTTCTTATTTCTACGTAAAAAAATCTGTTCTCACAAGTGCAACAGTTGCCGCTGCCAAAGAGAGAAGTTACTATGAAATTGAAGGATTTCAGGAAGCGATTAAAAAATTCCAGGCATTTGATATGCCCGATGACAGCAATTATAATCTTCAGGGTGTGATCATTGTTCCTTCCAGAGCAGCTTTTGCAAGAGATGTACATTTCAATTATACCGGTCTTGCATACAGAAACAGGAGTTTTGTATTTAATTTCCAAATTTACAAAACAACACATTTTGATGCAGAAAGATAATATCTCAGCATAAATAATTAAGTTCCTCATTTTTGAGGAACTTTTTTTTGTCCCGTTATTCGTAAATCTGTCGCAAAACAGCCAAAGAATTAGGGGTATAAAATCCCGAAAAATGCAGGTTATAGTAAACCATCAGCGAATCGAGAAAAGCATTTCTTTCCGCCCGCTGAAGCTTTATTGAGTACGTTTGGGGCGCAGTTAAAAAACGCTTCCAAAGCTGTGAAATTTCTTCAGTAAAAAGTGGATGAGAAATTTGGTCTCTGAAAACTCCTGATTCGGGGTCCAAATATTTTTCGTCTTTAAAAAGCGGTGCAATTCCAGAAATTTTTAAAAAATTAAAAATTAACGATATATGCGAATTATGGTTATTGAGGGCAATTTCATGCCTGAACTCTTCTATTTCATTAAAAGCCAAGTCATTTTGATGTTCTTCCCTTAAGATCTGATGAAGAAAATCTGCAGTAAAAAACAGTACTGAGTTGATCTTTACATCATTAAAATCGTGGATACCGGCAGAAAGTTCGATTTTTGATGCCGTTGAAATTCCTTTTTGAGCATTGGGTTTTGAGACCGTGATGTTTAGAAGATTTAATGGAAGAAGATAAGGTTTCTTTTTATTTTTCGACGAATAAATGCCTCGTGCAAAAAAACTCTGGTAGCCTGTATCTGCCGAAAAACAATGCAGCACAGCACCATTATCTCCATATTTCACATACGAAAGTAAGTAGCAGGTTTGGGTAAACATTAGTTTACTACAGCAATTTTTGCAGTCGCAGTATCGGTTCCGTCTGCATTGGTCATCAGGACAAAATAAATCCCCGACGCTACCCGAACTCCCCGATGGTTATTGAGATTCCACTCGTAATATCCTCCTCTGGAAACAGCCTGATGAACAAGGTTTCCGGCAGCATCTGTAATCCGGATATTGGTTTTTTCAGCCAAACCTCTAATCCGTACATTGCCTTTATATTTGGAATAAACCACCGGATTCGGATACACCAATACATCCCCGAAATCCTCTGTTACATTCAAAACATCACCCTGATAAACCATCACTCCATCGAGCGTTACAAAATATACTTTGCCGGTTTTATTGTCAACTTTTATATCGGTTACGCTGTTACTTGGGAGAGGTGAATTTTCTTTTGTAAAATGCTTCAATGTTTGTTCGCCAGTTGAACTCAGATAAAAAACACCGCCATCATCAATTGAAATCCATTTTTGGTTTCCGGCGTCTACCTCAATTTGTAGAATGCTGCTGTCGCGGAACAGTTCTTCACCAAGACCATTTTCTTCAATGATAATTGGTTCTGCCTGCGGATTTTCTTCACTGATAAATGAAGATGGGTTACTGATGATGCGGAGACCTATTCTCGTTCCGATCCAGATATCATCATTTTTATCAATATTTGCCGACACCACTCCATCTGCAGGGAGATTATTGTTTTTTCTAAGGATTTTAAAACGGTCGTCTCCTGTGGATGCTGGCGTATTCTTGTAGTCGTAGACCAGTAAACCACCCCCAGTGAAATCTGGGGAAGGAATATAGAGAATTCCTGACTTCGTAAAAGGCTTCTGTACGCCGCGACCTGTTAAAGGTGCTACTAAATTAAAATCATCAGTAATGGAATTGTATAAATAAAAACCTATTCTATCTGAATTAACTCCTGATACTGAAACAAACAACTGATTATTTTCGTCAAATGTGCAACCAATTGACCGGTTCAACCATCCACCAGTACTTACATAGCGTTTTTCAAACTCATTATTATTCATTCTGTAGATACCCTTTCCACCGTCTATTGGGGTAAAGTTTGTAAAGAAAATCTCTGATGGCTTGGAGGGATTTATAACAGCATCCATTACATTGAACAGAATATTTGAATTTTTAAAATATTCCGGGTACACCCAGCTGGTCCCATTAAAATGGTAGTATCCTAAATTCCTGTAAATTGGAGTATTAAAAGCATCCCTGCCTCCGGTAGAAATTACAATCTGGTTTTCATGAAGATTGATCTTATA
>NZ_DAMBHK010000064.1:0-13640 GCF_032060305.1 Kaistella sp.
TCACTACGAAATATGATCCGGCTGCACCGGCTATTCCTTTGTATATTGATGCAGGGGTACAGGCTCAGCCAAAGGCAAAACAGTCTGAAATTTATGCACAGATTGTAAAAGATCTTACGGAAGCGGTAACATTACTAAATGGTTTTGGCCGCGCTAATAAAGGAGTAATCAACCAGGATGTTGCTAAAGGATTGCTGGCTTACACTTATGCGGCAATGGGTGAAAATGCCAAAGCGGCTGCATTATCTCAGAGTATTATTTCAAACTTTCCAAAGACGAATAAAGAGCAAACTGCGTTTATTGGTACTGAAGGTAACGAAGGAAAAGGTGGAGGATTCAATGATCTGAAAACCAGCAGCTGGATGTGGGGCTTCGACCTTACGGAAGCGAATGATCTCGATTTGATCAGTTGGTGGGGACAAGCGGATGTTTTTTCATACTCCTATTCATGGGTTGGTGACTCAAAAGCCATCGACTATGATCTTTATGATGCAATGAGAACCGATGATGTCCGTAGAAACCAATTTGCCACTGTAGTTGAATTTGATCCAACTTTCGATCCTAAGAATCCCAACGCAGCAAGTTATTTGCTAAACCCGGATGGAACATTTGTTTTAAATGACAAAGGGGAGAAAATCTTATCCAGCACTAAATATCCAAAAGGCTATGTTTTGGAAAGAATGTACTTCGATCCTACAAAAAATGCAGATGATTATATGAAAGTAAGCCGTGGTTCGATTTCCTATGAAGCAGTTCCAGTAAATAAGTTCTACGCACCGGAAAGAATACTTGGAGGACAGAGAATTATTACTACAGATTACTTATTTATGCGTGCAGACGAATTCCATCTGTTAGCTGCTGAAACTTTAGCAAAATCAGGAAATGAAGCTCAGGCGAAAGACATTCTTAAGAACTTCTTAACTGATAGACTGAATAGTGTAAGCTATATCGATGGTTTGTCAGGTGCTGCTTTGTTAAACGAAATCTATCTACAGACCAGAATCGAGTTCTGGGGAGAAGGTAAGAGTTACTTGGCAATGAAGAGAAATAAAGCTACCATCAAAAGAGGGCCTAATCACCTGTTCTATGAAGGCCAAACTTTCAGTTATGATGACGACAGACTGTCCATGGATATTCCACAGGCGGAAATCAACAATAACCCTAAGCTGAAATAATCAGAATACAGGTTTTACTAATGAGGAGCAGATATATTCTGCTCCTTTTTTATTTTAACTTACAAGCCTGGCAACTATCGACTAAACGCATTAAAAATCTTATTTGTACTGATTATAAATTACAGTGAACTTGATTTAAATTTCCGTAAATATGCTGTATTCAGTGGATATGAATTTATATAAAATGCAAAAAAATTAGGGTTTTACTCATTTATATTAATAATTATTACAGAAATCTCACCAATTTTTTTATAAACTCAGGATTAAATAATTAAACAGTTTGTAATGTTAAATAAAATTAACATATTTGCCGCAATAATATTAAAAAAGTGTTAATATGAATGTGAAATTAAGAGTATTGAGTATTGGGGCTATGTTTTTTGCTGCCCAACACTTGTCGGCACAGAGCGACACTGCCAAAGTTCAGAATATTGATGAGGTGGTTGTAGTGGCTTATGGAACGCAAAAGAAGGCAACTTTAACAGGATCGAATATTCAGATCGATTCTAAAAAAATTGAAGATCGGCCAATCTCGAATGTAATGCAGGCTTTGGATGGTGCAGGTGCCGGTATTCAGGTGGCAGCAGGTTCAGGGCAGCCAGGTGACGGGATTTCGATTAGAATCCGTGGTGCCGGATCATATCTGGTTTCAACCAATCCTCTCATTATTGTGGACGGTATGCCGTTCCCAGGTAACCTTAATTCAATTAATCCCAACGATATTGAATCATTGAACGTACTGAAAGATGCATCTTCAACATCATTATACGGATCGAGTGCTGCAAACGGAGTTATTATGATCACGACCAAAAAAGGTAAGAAGAATTCATCGAGAATGACTTTAAATTCCAGTACAGGTATTGTAAGCAGGTTTGTAGATGAATACGAAAGAGTAGGACCACAGGATTACTATACACTAACCTGGGAGTCTATGCGAAATGGCAGGCGTGCAGGATTTCCCAATGAAGGTCTGGCCGCATCTAACCTATGGGCAACCAATAACTTGATTACCGGAAACTTAAAAACCAATGTATATAATGTCCCAAACAATCAATTGGTGATTGATGGGGTTTTTAATCCTAATGCAACATTAAAGTACAATGATTTTGACTGGGCTGAAGCAATTGTGGGTGTTGGCTTACGTCAGGATCACAGTGTGAGTTTCTCAGGTGGTAATGATAAGAGTACTTTTTACAGCTCGTTAGGATACATGAATGAAGGCGGGTATATCATTAAGTCGGATTTCGAAAGAATAAATCTACGTTTGAATGCCGAATCTCAGGTAAAAGACTGGCTAAAGGTGGGGGCAATTCTTAACGGTTCAATTTCCAGTGCCGGAAATGCAGTAGATGGTGCAAATAATAATGCAGCATACATTAACCCTTATAACTGGACCAGAACCATGGGTCCTATTTACAGCCCATATCAGCATGATCCAGTAACGGGGGCGAGACTGTATGATCCTTTTGGAAATGTATTGTATGATAATGGAAATGCTAGAGGAACCGATGCTGCAGGTGGTAGAAATATTGTTTGGGAAACAATGTTGAACGAGAACAATACCAATACCTATAATGCCCAGTCTAATGTTTTTGCAGAATTTGCAATCTTACCCGAATTAACTTTTAGAACCAATGCAGCGTATAACTTCCGTGGAACTTATACTAAAACCTACACAAACAAGCTGATAGGTGACGCTTTGGGTATTGGTGCAGCAGCCAGAACTGCTTATTTTAACAGAGACTGGACCTGGAACCAGGTATTAACTTATAAGAACTCATTTGGAAGCCATAACTTTACTGCTTTGGCAGGTCACGAAAATAATTCATACAAGTTCGATTATCTTTATGGATATAAGCGTACCCAGGTCTTAAATGATTTTTATGAATTTGGTAATTTTATCGACAACAGTTCATTAGATTCTGAATTTAGAGAGAGAACTAAAGAAGGTTGGTTTGGTAGAATTAACTATGATTTTAACGAAAAATATCTTTTAGAAGGATCCATGAGATGGGATGCATCATCAAGGTTTGCTACCGATGTAAGATGGGAAAATTTCTGGTCTGCAGGTGCAGGTTGGGTGATTTCTAAAGAAAATTTCCTCAGTGATAACCGCTTCATCAACTTCTTGAAGCTTAGAGCATCTTACGGCGAGGTAGGAAACGATGCGCTTGACTCCTGGTTTGCCTATAAAACATTGTTCAGCTTAGGGTATAACAACGGTACAGAGCCGGGAATTTTACTTACATCTGTTGCAGATCCTATTACTACTTGGGAAACCAAGGCACAGAAGGATATTGCGTTAGAATTTGAGGTTTTAAACCGAAGAGTTCGCGGTACATTTGAATATTATGAGCAGGAAACCAAAGACCTTTTATTCCCTTACAAAACTCCTGTAAGTGCAGGTATTCCCGGGAATGAGATCGAAAGAAATGTTGGAAGCATGTCGAATGATGGTTTTGAGATTACGCTTTCCGCGGATGTTATTAAGAAGCAGGACCTAAAGTGGACTATTAATGCCTACGGTACAAAGTATACCAATACCCTGAATTCACTTTCTCAGAAAGAAGTTATTTCTGGAACTAAGAAGCTGATGGAAGGGAAAGATATCTATGCATTCTGGTTAAGAACCTGGTATGGTGTAGATCCTGCAGACGGGTCACCATTATTTGTACTTGATCAGGATTTATATCCAACCCCTGCGGCGGATATCAGAACAGTAAATGGAGTTTTGGTAACGACGAATCAGAACAAGGCGAAATATGAGTACCACGGCTCTGCTATTCCTGATTTCTTCGGTAATGTATCCACGGTATTGAATTTTAAAAACTGGGAGCTTTCTGCAGCATTAAACTATCAGTTCGGCGGTAAAATATATGACGTAAATTATGCTGGCATCATGTCCAGTTATCCACAGGGTGGTGCGTTGCATACCGATATCTTAAACAGATGGACTACACCCGGACAGATTACTGATGTTCCGTTATTAAGTTCTGCGAATATTGCCGCAGCTGGTGCTGCATCATCAAGATGGTTGGTGGATGCCTCTTATGTAATGCTTAGAAATGCAACGCTGGGATATAATTTTAATCCGGAGGTTGTAAGAAATGTCGGCATTAATAATCTTAAACTATTTGTGAGTGGAGAAAATCTTTGGCTGTCCAGCAAAAGAAAAGGTTTAGAACCTTATCAGTCATTTAACGGAACAGTATCTAACCGATATTCTCCATCCAGAATCATCACTTTTGGTTTAAGTACAACATTTTAAAAATTACAAACATGAAGTTTATATTTAGAAAAACAATTTGGATGGCAGCGGTCGCTCTTTTAGGAGTAATGTCGTCTTGTGAGAGAGAATATTTGGAGAAAGATCCAACGAATGCAGCGAGTGAGGAATTATCAATGTCAAGTCTTGCAAATATTGAAATTGCCCTCAATGGTTTGCACCGTAATATGTATTACAGACAAAACGCCAGTCAGGGTCAAAACGGCGCAACCTCAGTATTAACCTATATGGAAGTAATGGGAGATGATTTGGTATTCCCAACTACTGGTAACGGTTGGTATGTAAGTACTTTAAGATGGCTGGATAATAACAACGCAAATTCCGGTAACCTTTTTTATCCTTATGACTTTTATTATGGACAGATTAGGATTGCCAACATTATTCTGAAAAACCTTCCCAACGTTTCGGGAGCCGATGCTACAAAGGAAAGAATAAAGGGCGAAGCACTTGCTATGCGTGCTTATGGCTATTTCATGCTTACCCAGATCTATGCAAAACGTTATGAAGTAGGGGGTGCAAACACGCATCCAGGGGTACCGTTGAGACTTGATGACAGTTTCAATCCTATTCCCAGATCAACAGTAGCTGAAGTTTATACCTCAATTAACAGTGATTTAGCTCAGTCTTACACTTTGCTTGATGGCAAACCAAGGTCGAATAAATCCCACTTCAATTCTAATGTAGTACGTGGTTTAATGGCGAGAGTGGCCTTGGTACAGGGCAAATATCCTGAGGCAGCAACGTATGCAAAAGAGGCCAGAACAGGTTTTGCTTTGATGACAAATGCTCAGTACAAATCCGGATTCAACTCCTATGCAGTATCCGAGTGGATGTGGGGCTACAGCCCAATCGATCTGACTTCCGATTATTTTGGAAATTTCATGGCATACATGTCACGTAATTACAATTCTACTCAGATTCGTCAGGCACCAAAAGTTGTAAACAACTTACTTTATAATAAGTTTCCTGCTACAGATGTAAGAACACAGGTGATCGATCCTACCGGAGCGCATACTTCATTATCGCTTCCTTCAACCTATGCCAAGTTTCCTTATACTTCTCAGAAGTTTCTTTCTGTGAACGCTACCGGAACTGTAGATAACAACACAAGTTTAGGAGATATCCCTTTTATGCGATCCGCTGAAATGTACTTAATTGAAGCAGAAGCGCTTGCAAAAAACAATCAGGAGGCAGAATCCAAAGTTGTATTTGATCTGCTTGAAAAGAACAGAAACCCGGCTTATACTACCACTACTGCCACTGGGGCTGCTTATATCGAAAAAATCCTGGACAGCAGAAGACTTGAGCTTTGGGGTGAAGGTTTCAGATTTTTAGATCTGAAGAGACTTAATCTTCCTTTAGACCGAACTGGGGCAAATCATGTGTCTACTGTTACTAATAACCTTATGAGTGTTCCAGCGGGTGATAAAAGATGGACGTGGCTTATTCCACAAACTGAGATCAATAATTCTCAGGGATTAGTAGTTCAGAATGAACTTTAAAATCTGTTTTTAGCATATAACAAATTATTGCAAGTTCTTAAAATCACGGAAACAAGTTTTGTTAAGTCAAGTTAAATAAGCTTTCATCCGATAAAGCCATCCGAAAGGGTGGCTTTATCATTTTATGACAGTGGGCACATTAGGTAATTTTCACCAACCTTCCCTGTATGCCTACTACTTCTGAAAATAAAACACCTATATTTCGCTATTATGTTAACAAAAATAAAAATAACTTAAGGATATGGAAATTTTAATTTGGCTATGTTAAAATAAATTAACATATTTGCGAGATAAAATATTAAAATGTGTTAATATGAATGTAAAATTACGAGTTTTAACCATTGGTGTTCTGTTCTTTAGCGGACATACGTTGATGGCTCAGAAAGCAAAGAAAGATACTGCTACGAAGACAAAGGATATCGAAGAAGTAGTGCTTGTAGGAGGTATTAAGTTGGATCCGGCAGTTAAAATGGGATCTTACACTGTGGTGTCAAAGGCGAACTTCGAATCTACGCCAGTAGCCTCAGTTGATGAAGTTCTGAACGGCAGAGTAGCTGGATTAACTTTTTCAACAAATGGCGGAGATCCTGGCTCTACTAACCTCATCACCATTAGGGGGGTTGGGTCTTTAATCGGTACACCAAACCCGCTGTATGTTATCGACGGAGTGGTTGTAGGTAAAGGTTCAGACAATGCCCAGGTGATGGAATCCTGGAATCCGCTGGCCAGTATTGATCCTAACTCCATAGAAAAAGTAGCGGTACTGAAAGATGCCTCTGCAACTGCCCTTTATGGTGCGAGAGGAGCCAACGGTGTGATTGTAATTACCACGAAGAGAGGACGTTTTAATCAAAAAACCAGGTTTAACGTTTCCAGTGATATGTCGGTACAGGATATTGCTTTTGACAAGCAGAAATATATGAATGCCAATGAGTTTTTACAGTGGGGTGGGCAAATGCTGGTAAACAGTGGCGCTTTTACTGATTTACAGGCGGCAACCGCTCAGTTTGCGGAAGATAATAATTATGACGGAGTTAGTGACGAAAACTGGCAGGAAAAAGTTCAGAGAAGAACATCAATTGTAAATACATATAATGTTTCGGCTACCGGAGGGGGTGAAAATACCTCTTTCCGTTTGGGCGGTTCATATTACCAGAACGAGCCTTTGGTTCTGAACAGTAATTTTGACCGAATCAGTTTAACCTCAGCCATCGATCATAAAATTTCAGATAAATTTAATCTGGCTTTTAATGCGAATTTTACGAATGTAGAGAGAAAAACCTACGATGATGGCGGAGCCTACAGAAACCCCTGGCTTACCAACTGGTATATTGCGCCTATTTATTCTGCATATAATCCCGATGGGACCTACAATCAAACCAATTTAGGTAACGGGAACGATTTTTTCAACCCTCTTGCCATTCAGGAAATGGACTTTATGAAGGGTTCTATTAAAACTTTTGTCTCCTCGGTAACCGCAGATTTGCAGGTGATGAAAAATGTATATGCCAATTCACTTTTCGGGGTTCAGTATCAGGCTTTGGATGAAAAGACGTATTGGGATCCGCGAATCGCAGATGGTTTGACCTACAACGGGTATGTCCTGGAGAGTAGATCAAGTGCATTTGACTGGAACTGGAATAATTCTTTAAGCTACCGAAATACTTTTAATGACAGACACGAAATACAGGCTTATCTGGGGATGGAATACCAGGAACACAAGTACTACTCTTTGGGGGCTCAGGTTGACGATCTTTCTCAGCCAATTCCGTATATTTCCTTTGGAACAAATTATCGGCAGCCTTGGGAAGACCGGTTAAAGTGGACGCAGATTTCATATTATTCGCGTTTAAACTATAACCTCGATAAAAAATACTCTTTATCTGCACAGGTGCGTAGAGACGGTAACTCAACCTTAGGGTTGAAGAAATATGGTAACTTCTGGTCTGTAGCTGGTGCCTGGACAATGTCTGAAGAAAATTTCATTCCTGATTTCTTCAATCTCTTAACTTTAAGAGCGAACTATGGTGAAATCGGAAATATTCCGTACGCTGATCAGTGGTATTTACAGTACAACGCTCTTGCATTGGTAAGTCCTACGTCATTATACGCCGCCGATCAGGCAACAACGATTTCTCAGCCGGGTAATCCGGATCTTCGCTGGGAGGTTTCAAAACAATATAACCTGGGGTTAGATTTTACCGTTTTCGATAATATTTTCAATGCTTCCATTGATGTGTATCAAAGAAAAACAGTAGATGCCATTTATTTATATACAACCGCTACTACAGCTGGTGGGCCAGACAGTTATTTAACAAATGTAGGAGATATCCTAAACCGTGGGTTGGAGGTTACTGCTGGAATTAAACCTTTTACCGGTGAGTTTACATGGCTTATCGACGGGAACTTTGCTTATAACAAAAATACAGTAGAAAGTATTTCGAATCCAGGACAAATCGATTTATCCGATGTTTCTAACAGAATGCGTGCGATCAGTGAAGGCCACCTTTTAGGCGAGTATTACACTTATGAATGGGCAGGGGTGAATCCTCAGACAGGAGCAGGAATGTTCTGGACAGACGCTTCGCATACCGAAACTACAACCAATAGAACCGCAGCACAAAGGGTATGGCAGGGTAAAACTCCTTTCCCTAAATATACTGCAGGTTTAAAAAGTGAATTCAGATATAAGAAATTCAGTTTAAGTGCTTTCTTTACCGGTCAGTTTGAATATTCTGTGCACAACAGATGGCAAAACTATATCTTAGGTGACGGGTCGGCGATTAACAACCAAATCACTGATGCGCTTTATGACAGCTGGACTCCATCGAATACCACTGCCTCTAATCCGATTCAATTGCTTAATAATCCATCAAATGCGGCAGGACCGTCTACAAGATGGATGAGAGATGGAGACCACATAAGACTTAAAGAAGCAAAACTGAGCTACAGCTTTGGAAATGTTTTGAAAGATGCCGGTGTTGATAATCTTACGCTCTATTTAAGAGGAGTAAACTTATGGCTTTATACATTTGATAAAACATTAACCTTCGATCCCGAAGCGAACTCCAATGCAGCCGGAGCGTCGTGGGCCGGTAAAGGTTTGTATGACTACACATCACCAATCATGAGAAGTGTTTCGTTTGGTGTTTCGTTAGACTTTTAAAAAAATATTACAATGAAATTTACAAAAATATTTATAGCAGCAGCGTTTACTACGTTACTTATGCTGCCCTCTTGCTCCGAAGAACGCCTGATAGAAAGTCCTGTAGATCAGTTTCCAATTGAAGACGCTATCAGGAGCGAAAATGATATGAGAAGCATCTTAAATGGTGTTTACGACCAGTATTCCACTTCTACTGCTTTTGGTGCTGATATTCTGGCATTTGGAGACCTGATCTCAGATAACGTATTTATTACTGCACTTCCATCGGATGTTGCCTACAGAAATACAGGCTTTTTAAACTGGTCGGCCGACATCTCAGATTTTGGTATGCTTGATGATCTTTACGACGGAATCGTGCTGGCCAATACTGTTGTTAACAATACCGCTTTGCCAAATACACCTAATGTTTTAAATCTTAAAGGTGAAGCCAGGATTGCCCGTGCAGTAGGTTATTTTTATGCAGTAGCATTTTATTCACCAAATCCAACCTCGAATATGAATCAGGAATTTGGTGTACCTCTGAATCTAGGAAATTATGACCCCAATCAGCAGTTGCCGAGAGCGACGGTAGATGCGGTATATGAACAAATCATCACTGATCTTACCACAGCTTTAAGTATAATGACTGATGAAATTCCTTCCAATAAGGGCTTTTTAAGTCCTACCGCTGCCAGATTATTATTATCGCGGGTTTACCTTACCAGAGGTAAAGCGGGGGATTACCAAAAGGCTATAGATTACGCTGATCAGGTAATTAATTCTGCCAGTGGTTCTTTCAATTTTGTTTCCAAAGAAGATTATGTGAAGTACTTTACTGCGGCCGATATTAATTCCAGTGAAAATCAACCTGAAACAGTTTGGGAGATCAATATGAATGCGACATCCGGTGAAAACCCTGGAATTAACAGTTCTCTTTCTTCTTTTTATGAATTCAACGGTTCCAAGAAAAGGTTTTTATTTACACAAAACTTTTATAGTACCTTTGCATCGTCAGACGTAAGACGCTCACTGTTTACTTCCACAGCGGTTCCTACCCAGGATGATCCGCGAGGTATTTGGACCCGAAAATATTTCAGAACGACCAGTGAAGGGCCTTTTGCCCAGAATGTAAAGATTTTCAGAATGTCTGAAGCCAAACTTAATAAAATTGAAGCCTTGTTCAAAACAGGAAACACCGCGTTGGCATTAACCGAACTCAATGATTTTGCGGCATCAAGAGGCGCAGTACCTTACGCTGCAGCAACGCTTGAAAGTATCCTGAACGAAAGAAGAAAAGAATTCTTCGCGGAGGGACACCGCTTCTTCGATCTTAAAAGAAATAACTTAGGTTTTGCAAAACTTACCAACTGTTATAGTATCGTTTGCGAAGTAGCTCCAAATGATAAGCTTTTTGTAATCCCGATGCCTTTAAGAGAAAGAAATATCAATCTTAATATAACTCAATATCCTGGTTGGTAAAAGAACTTCATAACACCTGAAAACCCCCTGTTTTAAAACGGGGGTTTTTTATTTCCCCATATTTCTTACATTTGTACACCAGGTTTAATGAAAAGCAGAATTCCTTCAAGACCATAATTTTCCGGTCAGCTGCGTTTCATCAGACTCAATAAATAATAAAAGCAAACGGATGAAATATCTTCTTCTCTGTATACTGTTCTGTGGATTCGGGATGAACGCGCAGGTTGTGAATAAAACCGATTCCAACAGAGTAAAACCACAGGATACACTTGTGATCGATTCGGGCAGGAAAGATTCGCTGCAGATCTTTAAACCTACGATTTACGATTACCAATATCACACCCAGTTTTCTGAGAAGAAAATTTTCGATACGGTTTTTACACACGACAAAACTTTTATTTTCTCACAGTACAATAACCGAGATAATTTCGGAAGAATACAGTTCGCCAATATCGGTTCTGGATTTAACCCTCTGGTTTTTGAAGTGAATACGGAACAGAATCTTTCACTTTTGCCGACCAATAAATCTTTCAATATTCTCGGCATCAATGATGTTAAATATTATGATGTAAAAACGCCGACGGCGGCATTCATTTATCATAATTCTGTGAGCAGCGGTGCCGAACTGAAGTCTACGTACACACAGAATATCGGTAAGAATTTCAATTTTGCGGTGGAGTATCTCGGTTTGCGGTCGCTCGGGATGTACAAAAACGCGCTGGCGTCGAACAACAACGTTGTTTTCTCGGGACATTATACTTCTAAAAACAATAAGTACGAGGCATTTGCCCATTTTCTCCATCAGAATGTCAACAACCAGGAAAATGGCGGAATCGCGGATACCGACCTCTTCCTGAGCGGCAACAGCAATTTCGATAACCGCCTGAATATCCCGGTAAACCTTAATTCGTCGGATTCGCGTTTCGGATATCGCAGGTATTATTTCAGCCAGCAGTTCCGGCCTTTTTCTTCTGAGAAATTTCCGTTTAAGATCCGCCACACGATCTTTCATCAGGGAAATAAATATTACTACAACCAGCAGTCTGCGGAACCGTATTATTTAGATGAAGCCTCCGGTTTAATTGATTATCCGCTGTCGTCTAAAAAATATTCGAAAAATCTGAGCAACACGGTGAGTGTGCTTTTCGATAAAGAAAACTTCAAGCTCGATGCGGGCGTACGTCATCAGCTTATCAAATTAGGTATTGGGACGACTTTACCGGCATTTTTAAATATTCCGCAGGAACTTTCAGAAAACCGTATTGGTGCGGTAGGAAATCTTCAGATTAAACTTTGGGATAAAATCGCCCTGAATTCAAATCTTGAATTTTCAAACGGAAATGAATTCGGAACTTTTCTCCGTTCGCAGAATTTAATGAAATTCGAGCCCATTGAAGGCTATTTCGTGAATGCGAAAGTAAATTTCCAAAGCGCGTCGCCAACATTCAATTTACTCCTGAATCCGTCGGTTTACCGCCAGTTCAATTATTATCTTGACAATCCAAATAACGAAACCATTACCGAAATCGGTGGCGATGTCAACCTGAAATGGTTCCAGAGCAAAGTCTTTGCGAATTACTTCAGAATCGATAACTACACCTATCTTGATTCCGCTGCAACACCGCAGCAAAGCGCTTCAGGACTCAATATTTCACAGATCGGTGGCGAGGCTACCTTTTCTTACGGGAATTTCCACCTGAATCCGAAAGTGCTTTTTCAGAGTGCCATCAACAATAAAGACCTTTTGCCGATGCCGAATTTCGTAGGACGCGCAAATCTTTTCTGGCAGGGGAAAGCCTTCAAGAAAGCCGCAGAAATTCAGGCGGGTATTAAAGTATATTATTTCACCAAATTTGCATCCAGAGAATATTTCCCGGTGCTGAATGAATTTATTCTGCCCAGCGCAAACTCCCAGTCTATTGGCGGGCAGCCGATTGCTGACGTTTATTTTAATATGAAAGTGAAGCGGATGTTTTTCTTTATCGAAGCGCAGCATCTCAACACGACTTTCATGCAGAACAAATCATTTACGGTGCCCAATTATCCGATCTACGATTTTCGTCTGAATTTGGGAATTGTTTGGTATCTTTTCAGTTAAATCATGGTAAAAAACAGCAGCATATCTTTTCTTGATATTGAAAGCATTCCGCAGCTCATCAAAGATTTTCTTTTGCAGAAGGTCGATGGTTTCGGGAGTCAGCTTTTTAATGATGAAAATATTGAGAATCAGTTCCGGCTGAAAGCTCAGGAATTCATTCCTGAAAAAAGGAAGGTGCTTTTTGAAGCTTTAAAAAACCAGTACTCGGGAGTTCAGCTTTCTGAAAAACAGGAAAAAAATCTGTATTCAGTCCTTCAGGAAAATACTTTTACCGTAACCACGGGACATCAGCTGAATCTTTTTACAGGTCCGGCATTTTTCATTTATAAAATTCTGCAGACAATAAAACTCGCCGATGAGTTAAACAGAAAGTTTCCCGGCAGAAATACGGTTCCCGTTTTTTGGATGGCAACAGAGGATCATGATTTTGAAGAAATCAACCACTTTAAAACCGAAAACAGGTATTATGAAACCAAGGCGAAAGCCGGTGGAGCTGTGGGAAGAATTATTGTGGAAGATGATTTTTTTATATCCGAATTCGAGGAAGAATTTAAAGATTCAGTTTTTGGGACTGAACTGATTTTGTTGCTGAAAAAAGCCTATAAAAAAGGCAATTCACTGGCTCAGGCTACGCGGATTTTAGTTCAGGAACTTTTTTCCAGCTACGGTTTACTCGTTATCGACGGTGACGATGCAAAACTGAAAAGCCAGATGAAAGAGCGTTTCCGAAATGAACTTCTTCATCAGGAGCTTTTTGAATCTACAAAAGAAACCGTAGCATACTTATCTGGAGCTTATGGTAAAGTTCAGGTGAATCCGCGGGAAATTAATCTGTTTTATCTTACAGAATCCCGAAACCGCATCGAATGTAACGGTGAAAAATTCCAAATTGTTGATACTGATATTACTTTTTCTAAAGAAGAACTTTTAGAAGAACTTGAAAAGCATCCTGAAA
>NZ_DAMBHK010000065.1:0-3593 GCF_032060305.1 Kaistella sp.
GCACAGGCCAATTCGTTGGTATTACACCATTGTAAAAAATGTTCCAGCTTGTCTTCCATCTTTCTGCCTGAATTGTATTTCCGGTAGAACGGAATCTTGAACTGATATTTTTCGAAGTCGGTAAACTGCCAGGAATTCAGGTAAATAAGAATGAAATCTTCATTCTTCAATGTTTCAGTGACCATGTTCTGATAGAATTTAAGCGGAACCATCTGGAAAACAAAATCGTTATATGGGATTTGCGAATAGGGCGAGATGCTTTCCGGTATAATACTTACGCCATTTTCCTCGCTGATTTCAGTGCTTCGCTGCAACCTTTTCAGTGGGAAAAGTATGTTGGCATTCTCGATATTCGAAATATAGCTGAATTCTAGTTTTTTCAGTACATCTACAGAAATGTTGACTTCTTTCTGTCTTATTCCACGGATAAGTTTTTCGGTGAAAGCCTCAGTTAATTGTTTAGCAGTTTCAATTTCTGTGATGTTGGAATCTGCGTTATAAAGAGCAATTTCATGACCTTTGCTGATTATTTTTTTTATCAAAGGCTGTAAAGTAACCACCAACGAAATTTCTATAAAAAAAGTCGCCAGAATGTTATTATTTCCTAAAATCCTTAGAACTGAAGAAACGTTATCGATGGTGATTTCTGTAATCTCCCCATCATTAAGCCGGTAATTGTTTTTAAAATCACGCTTATTATTAATGATGTTGAAGGTTAATAAAATCATTAAAAGTTATTTGCCGAGTTTTACTTTAAGATTTTTCAGCATATCTTTGGTCATCTCGGTAATCCCGAATTCATAAGTTAAACCCCAGTCTTTTTTTGCGATAGAATCGTCAATAGAAGCCGGCCATGAGTCAGCAATTGCCTGTCGGAAATCCGGTTTGTAATCAATTTCAAAATCCGGCATTTCATTTTTAATTTCAGTTGCAAGCTCTTTAGGTGTAAAAGATAATCCACCCAAATTATAGGAAGTACGAACAGTTAAATTTTCTTTTGGAGCTTCCATTAATTTCAAAGTTGCATTAATAGCGTCATCCATGTAAAGCATTGGCATCGCTGTGTTTTCGGAGATAAAACTGGTGTATTTTCCCTGTTCTACGGCTTCATAAAAAATTTCTACTGCGTAATCTGTTGTTCCGCCACCTGCGGGAGTTTTCCAGGAAATTAAACCCGGATAACGGATGCTTCGCACATCTACTCCAAATTTGTCATGATAGTATTCGCACCATTTTTCACCGGCCATTTTCGAAATTCCATACACGGTGGTAGGATTTAAAACAACGTCCTGACCAACGTTTTCTTTAGGAATTCCTTTCCCGAAAACTGCAATGGAACTTGGCCAGAATATTTTTTTCAGCAAACCTTCTTTTGCCATTTCACAGAAATTCAGCAGCGGTTCTACATTCAGTTTCCAGGCAAAAAGCGGCTGTTTTTCAGAGGTCCCGGAAAGCAGAGACGCCAGGTGATACACGGTTGTAATTTCGTAATCCTTTACCACCTGTCTCACAAGTTGCGTATTCGAAACATCCATTCTTTCATAAAAACCCGCTGTAGTAAGGTTTTTGTCCCAACGGTCGAGTCCCGACGCAATTACATTTTCAGCGCCATGAATTTCAACTAATCTGTTGGTGAGTTCGGTGCCAATCTGTCCCAGCGCACCGGTGATAAGAATTTTTTCCGTGTAGGATTCCATTTGTAGAATTTAGAAATTGATTTTAGCAAATTTAAAAAATTAAAAGAATTTTCCCGCCAGAATTCGCTAAATATTATTGTGGGCAACATTCTCCGTTTTCTGTTCCTGTTTTTTGCTATACTTCGCTGCATAAAAGGAATATAACTGAAAGGTTCGCGGCTGAGGATATCAAACAGCTTTTCGGAATTGAAAGCATTTTCTTATTTTTGAGGAAATTTCCGACATGAAAAAAACGCTGTTTCTTCTCATCATTTCTTCCAACTTTGCATTTGCTCAGTTCACCGATATTAATATTATTAAAGAAATCCGCACCAAAGACAAGGGTTTGGTCGTTTCGGCACACCCGCTGGCAAGTGAAGCCGGCGCAAAAGTGATGAAAATGGGAGGAAATGCTTTTGATGCAGTAATCGCTACGCAATATGCTTTAGCTGTGGTTTATCCGCAGGCTGGAAACATTGGTGGTGGCGGCTTTTTAGTCGGCGTGAAAAATACTGGCGAAAAATTCACAATCGATTTTCGGGAAACAGCACCTGCAAAAGCTTCGCGGGACATGTATCTTGATAAAAAAGGAAATGCCAACACCGATTTATCTCAAAACGGAAGATTGGCCGTGGGAATTCCGGGATCTGTTGCCGGATTTTATGCAACCTTAAAGCATGCAAATCTTCCCATGGAAAAGCTTATTCAGCCTGCGATTGATCTGGCAGAACAGGGTTTTGCAATTACCGAGAGAGAAGCGAGTTTGCTTAATAATCAAATGCAGTATTTTAATGATCACAATAAAGTACCTACAGTCTTCCAAAGAAATACAGCCTGGAAACAAGGTGATATTCTGATTCAGAAAGATTTGGCTCAAACGCTGAAGCTTATTCAAAAAAACGGTGAAAAAGGCTTTTATGAAGGTAAAACGGCCGAACTGATCGTCGCAGAAATGAAACGCGGAAACGGTATTATTACTTTAAATGACCTTAAAAATTATAAAGTTGCAGAAAGAAAACCCATCGTTTTCAATTATAAAGACAACGAAATCGTTTCGATGCCTTTGCCTTCCAGCGGTGGAATTTTATTAACACAGATGCTGAAAATGTCAGGTTACGAAAATATACAGAAGCATCAGCATAATTCGACCGAAGCAGTGCAGATTATGGTAGAAGCCGAAAGACGTGCTTTTGCCGACCGGGCAGAATTTATGGGCGACCCGGGATTTATTACGGACAAAACTTCGATGCTTATCTCCGATGAGTATTTAAAAAACCGTTGGAAGAGTTTCAATATAAATAAAGCTACGCCAAGTTCTGAAGTTGGCAAAATAACACCGCAACCTAAAGAATCTACTGAAACTACACATATTTCGGTAATTGATAAAGAAGGAAATGCTGTTGCAGTCACTACAACGCTCAACGGTTTGTACGGAAGTAAAGTAGTGGTAGCCGGAGCCGGATTTTTCCTGAATAACGAAATGGATGATTTCTCAATAAAGCCCGGCGTTCCTAATATGTTTGGCGCTGTGGGCGGAGAAGCAAATAAAATTGAACCTGGAAAAAGAATGCTTAGTTCCATGACTCCAACGATTGTTATGAAAAATGGCAAGCCCTATATTATTGTGGGGACACCTGGTGGAACTACGATTCCCACATCAGTTTACCAGTCGATTGTAAATATTATTGATTTTAAACTGAGTCCGGGAATGACTGTAAATGCACCAAAATTCCATCATCAGTGGTTGCCTGAAACGGTAATGGTAGAAAATAATTTCCCTGAAACAACCCTACAAAATCTCGAAAAGAAAAACTATAAAATCGAAAGGGTTACGCAAATCGGGCGTACAGAAATGATTGTAATCGATGAAAACGGAAATGCTACTGCCGTAGCCGACGGGCGTGGTGATGATTCTGT
>NZ_DAMBHK010000065.1:3693-13008 GCF_032060305.1 Kaistella sp.
TCGATGAAAACGGAAATGCTACTGCCGTAGCCGACGGGCGTGGTGATGATTCTGTGGCAGTGGAATAAATTATTTACCGGCAAGTTTCTTCAGCATTCCGTTGAAGATTAAACCGTGAAATGGCAAAACCGAATACCAGTAAAGTCTACCTGATAAACCAAGCGGGCGGAATGTAGCTTCCTGATGAAGAATTCCGTCCTTGATTTTAAATTCGAGCCAAGCCTCGCCGGGAACTTTCATTTCCGCGAACAGCAGCAGGCGTTTTTCTTCTTTATCGGCATATAAAACACGCCAGAAATCCACAGAATCGCCAGCTTCGAGTGAATTCAGGTTTCTGCGTCCGCGCCGGAGCCCAACGCCCCCAAAAAGTTTATCCAAAAATCCCCTGATTTTCCAGAGAAAATCGGCATAATACCAACCGGTTTTCCCTCCGATGCTGAAAACCCTTGCCGCCGATAATTCCTCATCATCAACTTTCATTTCGCGGATGTCTTTAAAACAGCCTTTATTAGGAACTTCAAGATATTGCCATACGTTTCTGGCATGAAACGGGCTGCTGAAGGAATCGTACCAACTCGAGAGTACATCATTCTGCTTAATTTTATCAAAAGCCTGGCGAATTGCTTCTTTGTAAGAAAATAATTCGATTCCGAGATCTTGTGCTAACGTATTTTTTTTGGCAATGACATCTATTTTCATACTATCGACCAGGTTTTTCGCTAAAGAATAGGTGGTGCTGGTAATAAAATAAAGCCAATACGACGAAAGTTGCGGCGTCATTACAGGTACCGTGAAAACTGTTCTTTTCAAACCGCGGACTTCCGAATACTGCAGGAGCATTTCTTTATAAGTTAAAATATCTGTTCCCGCGATATCGTAATCTTTATTGTAAGTAAAATCTTTCCCTAAAACACCTACAAGAAACTGAATCACATTTCGGATTGCAATCGGCTGGCATTTTGTTTTCAGCCATTTCGGAGCAATCATCACCGGGAGTTTTTCAACCAAATCACGGATGATTTCAAAAGACGCGCTGCCGGAACCTACGATTATTCCTGCGCGGAGACTCGTTAACGCGTAATTTTCACTTTTCAGTGCTTCTTCTACGTTTTTTCTGGACTGAAGATGTTTTGACAGTTTTTCTTCATTGATGATTCCGGTAAGGAAAATAACCTGCTTTACTGCCGTTTTCTCTAACGCATTTCTGAAATTTTCTGCCGAAATTTTCTCCATTTCTTCAAAATCTTCTGCGCCGGAAGACATGGAATGAATCAGGTAATATGCGTAATGAATGTCTTTTGGAATATTTTCTAAAGAAGCAGCATTCAAAAAATCATTTTCAATAATTTCTAACTGATGCAGATGGTTTTGAAAAAGTTTCGTACTGAATCTTTTTCTGTCTCTCACAGAGCAAACTACGGTATGACCTTCTTCCAGTAACTGTATCAGAAGTCTTTTGCCAATATATCCTGTAACACCTGTGAGTAATATTTTCATTATTTAATGATTTCTTCTAAAATTTTATAGCGGCTTTCAAATATAAACTTCACCTTGTTCCGTACGGCTTTTCCTGCAATTAAATCGCCAAAGAGGCCCAAAGGCATTTTAAAATTCACAATATCTGTCATTTTTACTTTTCCGTCCTGCATTTCGGCAAAATGATGTTCGTGATGCCACATCGCATACGGACCGAACCGCTGTTCGTCTACGAAAAATTTCTCTTTCACCAGATGCGTAATCTCCGTAATCCAGTTGCTTTTTACCAAAGGAAAAATGCCGATTTTGTAGGTGATAATCTGTCCCTGATAGGTCTCTGAACCCGGATTATTTGTGATATGAAAATTCATTTCATCAGGAGTAATTTTATCCAGATTTGTAGGAACGGTGAAGAATTCCCAAGCTTCTTTCAGCGAAATAGGGAGAATCTGTTCTGAAGTCAGTGTATAAATTCCCGACTGTTTGGTGATTTTAATTTTCATCTGTTCTGCTGGGTGCTGGCGGATAATTCCATTTTCTTTTAAAATATTCAAAAACTAAAACAATACTGTACAAAAGGGTGAAGCAGTAGAAACTGTCTTCCAGAGGCATAGTTCCTACGCGGATTCCGAGGTTTTCAGTATCATCGTAAAAAACGACTGGATTTTCGGAATAATTGCCTGTCAACGCATTATTTACAAAATAAAACGGAATGTAAATAATAATGAAACTTAAATAAAACCGTCGCGCATCCTTCCATTTGTAGATGATCTGGAGCAGCATCAGTAAAGCAAAAAGACCGAAGCTGCATACCGTATAAATTTTGTCGTAATTTAAAACAGCAACAGAAAAACTCACCACAAAAAGGACGTACGTAATCCATTTGGTAATGCCTTCATTCAGAATAACTTTAGGAATAAAATACTCCAGAGAGTAATGAATAAAAACACTGGCGTAGGGAATGAGCAGGAAAAAGAGGTATTCTTCCAGCGGCATATTGAAAATTCTGAATCCAGTTAGATATTCATCATTAAAACCCCAGACTTTTTCGTAAGTGAAGTAAATATCCCAAGCGATGAAGAATAAACCGACCAAGAGAATGGCCGAAAAAAAAGCTTTCCAGTACTGGATGAAGTGCATTCTTTTCCGCTCGAAACTGAAGAGAAAAGGCACAGAAAAGCTTAGGATATCGAGTAATAAATAGTAATAAGACTGCAAGATTTTAGTTTTTATGAAGTTGATAATTTAGCTTCCCGGAAATATTTCAACGGAACGAAAAGCATTCCGAAGCATTCGCCGTCTTCTTTTCCTAAATGTTTGTGATGAATTTTATGGGCTTTACGCAAACCCCTGAAATACCAGTTATTGGTTTTGTCGAACCATTTAAAACGGCGGTGAATCAAGACATCATGAACTAAAAAATAGCCCATTCCATAAAGTAAAATCCCCAATCCTACAAAAAACATCCAGTTAATTTCGCCACGGGTTCCAAAGTAAAACAACAGAATACTCGGAATCGCAAAAACCACGAAAAAGAAATCGTTTTTTTCGAAAATATGTGGATAACCCGGCTGGTGGTGATCTTCATGAAAATACCAGCCCAAGCCATGCATGATATATTTGTGGGTAAGCCAGGTAATGCCTTCCATCGAAACGAAAACCAGCAGTGTGATCATGATATAAAGTAAGGTTTCCATTGTTTTTAAAGTTTTAGGTGCATTTTAATTCTTTTGATAAGATCTTCGTCTTTCGATTTTTTATATTCTGCTAAAATAAAAGTTTTATCATTTTTCAGATCTTTGTTATACCCTAAAAATGCCGGCGTCTGCTCCTGCGAAATAAATCTCATAAATCTAATTTCCAGATTGTTTGGATCTTTTTTCAAAGCATTTTCAAGTGCTTTTTTCCCTTTATTAAAATACGAATATTTGTTGAGCGGATTCACCGCGTGTTTTGCCATAAAGAAATTGCCTACTGCAAAAAATGCTTCGTAAATTGGTTTTTTAGTTTTGGTGTAAGCCTCTTGGGAGGTTGCGATTAAGGTTTTTGTCGCAGTTTCAGAATTTTCTCCTTTCTGTAAAAGCAATCTGAAATCTGATAAATCCTGGCCGTAACACATCATAGCAAAAAAGAAAACCAAGGTTAAAAAAACTTTTTTCATTATTGAAATTTTCAAACTAATTTTAAGTTTTTATTAAGTACCATTTCTCCGAAAAGATAAATTTTCCGGGCATTGGAAACACTTATTCTTTTTGTGAGCAACAACTCAGGTTTTGTTTTGCGTATTTTTTTGAAGAGGTTGATGTAATATTTATACGCCATGAAAACTGCGATTCTGCTCGATAGCGGAAGCATTTTAATCCCGATGAAAGCATGCGCAAAATCTTTTGCGATGTCGGCTTCAATTTCCTGCTTAGCCTGCGAACTGAATTTGCTGAAATCTACATTCGGGAAATACATCCTGTTCAAATCATTATAATCTGCGCTGATGTCTCTCAAAAAATTTATTTTCTGAAACGCTGCGCCGAGACTTTGTGCGTAAGGCTTCAATCTGTTATATTCTTCTACATCACCATTCACAAAAACCTTCAGGCACATTAAACCTACCACTTCGGCTGAGCCGTAAATGTATTCGTTGTACTTTTCATCATTAAAGTTTTTAATATCGCCCAAATCCATTTTCATGGAATGGAGAAAAGCATCCACCAGATGCTGTGGAATGTTTTTTTCTTTCTGCGTTAAACAGAAAGATTGTAGTATGGGATTGAGAGAAATACCGTTTTCGAGTGCTGAGCGGTAACTTTGCCCAAATTCGTCCATAAGCTTCGCTTTATCATAATCGTGGAAAGTATCTACAATTTCATCAGCAAACCGCACAAAACCATAAATGTTATAGATGTGTTGCCGAATTTCAGGCTGAAAAAGGGTAGAAGCCCTGGAAAATGAGGTGCTGTATTTTTCAGTCACTAACTTAGAGGACTGCCCGCACACTTTGTTGAAAATTTCTAAGTTATTCATCGTTTCTGTTCTTAAGGATATAATCTGTAACTACTTTTCCGGAGATTAATGCCGGTGGAACGCCGGGTCCCGGAACCGTGAGCTGACCTGTGTAAAAAAGGTTCTTGATTTTCTTATTGTTAATTCTTGGTCTTAAAACTGAAGTTTGCAACAATGTATTGGCAAGTCCGTATGCATTTCCGCGACAAGAATGATAACGTTCTTTAAAATCGTTTACGCCGAAACTTTTCTTGAAAATAACCGAATTGCGGAGGTTTTCTCCTGTGTTTTTTTCGATTCTATCCATAATCAACTCAAAATACTGATCGTGAATTTCCTTTGAATCCTCAAGATCTACGGCGACGGGGATCAGGAAGAAGCCGACTTCCTTTCCTTCGGGACAGAGGCTGTCATCAGTTTTACTTGAGAAATTGGCGTAGAACAGCGGTTTTTTGGGAAAGGTTTTAGTATCGTAAATTTCCTCCGCATGGCGGCCAAAATCGGTATCAAAAAATAAATTGTGATGCTGAAGCTGCGGAACTTTTTTATCAAAAGCTACGTAATATAAAAAAGAGGATGGTGCAAAGGTTTTTTTCTGCCAATACTCTTTAGTATAATTCTGTTCTGTTGATTTTAAAAGGGTTTCGGTATGTGCATAATCTGCTCCGGAAATTACAATATCAGCTTTTAAAACATTATTTTTAGTGATTACAGCCGTTGCATGGTTATTTTCTGTTCGTATTTCTGTAACCTTCTCATTTACTTTAAATTTTACGCCCAACTCTTCTGCAAGTTGCTGCATTCCCTTTGCTACAGCATTGAAACCGCCTTTTGGATACCAGGTTCCCATCCCGAAATCAGCATGGTTCATAAAATTGTAAAAAGCCGGCGTATTATTCGGTTTTGCTCCTAAAAATATTACGGGGAATTCCAGAATGCTTCTTAGTTTGGGATCTTTAATATTTTTTCGCATGGTTTCGGAAATGTTTTGCACGAAAAGCGGAAGTCTTTTGGCCGTCTCAACACTTACAAGCTCCAGAATCGATCTGCCGGGATTGTAAACCAAATCCTGCATTGCGATCTCGTAATTCGCTTTGGCTTTTTTCATGAAATCTCTTAAGTGTTTGCCACTTCCGGGTTCGATGTTTTCGAAAGTTTCGATGATTTCCTCCGGCTTGTCTGAAATGTCGATGAAGTTATCTTTGCCGAAATACACTCTGTAGCCCGGCGAAAGTTTCTCCAACTGATAGTAATCTGTCACTTTTCTGCCAAAATCTTCAAAAAACCTTTCGAAAATATCAGGCATCCAGTACCAGCTCGGTCCCATATCGAACTTAAAGCCACTGATTTCCAGCAAAGATGCACGCCCACCCACCTGTTCATTTTTTTCCAAAACAGTTACTTTATAGCCTGCCTTAGCCATATAACAAGCGGATGCTATCGACGAGAAACCTGAACCAATAATAATGACATTTTTCATAAACTTGAATTAATGGAACAAAAATATACTTTAATTTTTAAATTATAAAATAAATATACTAATTTTGTGATTCAAATTATCAATAGTAAATATATTTAAAAATTGGTAAACGATGATTTTACTTATCTTTTCAGGATGATGGCTTACGACAGCCTTACTAAAATAAACCTTATCGTTAAAAAAAGAGTACTTCCGAAATCCTTAAATTAATTTAATATGTCTGAAAAATTTTCTGTTTTCTGGTTCAGAAGAGATTTACGCTTGAGTGATAATCATGGTCTTTTCCAGGCTTTAAAATCCCAAAATAAAGTGTTGCCAGTCTTTATTTTTGATACTGATATTCTTTCGAAACTCGAAAATTCAAAGGACAGGCGAGTAGATTTTATTTTTCAGGCGTTAAATAACATTAATGAAAATCTAGAAAAGAACGGGAAATGCGTTAAAATTTATCACGGGAAACCCTTAGAAGTCTTCCGGGAAATTATTGAAACTTATCCGGTTGAAAAAGTTTTTTGCAATGAGGATTACGAACCCTCTGCTATTCAAAGGGATGCTGAGATTAAGGATTTTTTACATCTCAACAATATTGAATTTCTTTCGTACAAAGATCAGGTTCATTTTCATAAGAATGATATTCTGAAAGCCGACAAATCGCCTTATACCGTTTACACGCCCTATTCAAAACAGTGGCTTTTAAAATACAACACTCAGGAAACCGAAAATTATCATTCCGAAAAGCTTTTGAACCAATTTATTGATGCTGAAAAACAGAACTTTTCATTACAGGATATTGGTTTTCAGCCAAGTGGTTATCGCTATCAAAGTCCATCCTTGAATACTGAAATATTAAAACATTACCACGAAACAAGAAATTTTCCGGCGTTGGCAACTTCAGAAATGGGTTTGCATCTGCGTTTCGGAACCATTAGTGTTCGCGCATTGGCCAAAATCGCAAAACAGTTGAACGAAACATATTTGAAAGAACTGATCTGGCGGGAGTTTTTTATGCAAATCCTGTATCATTTCCCTAAAGTTGTGCATCATTCATTCAAAACAAAATATGATGGAATCCAGTGGCTTTCTGACGAAGAAAGTTTAAAAAGATGGCAGGAAGGCAAAACTGGTTTTCCGTTGGTGGATGCAGGAATGCGCGAACTGAACGAAACCGGTTTTATGCACAACAGAGTCCGAATGGTTTGTGCAAGTTTTCTTACCAAGCATCTGTTGACCGACTGGAGAATTGGGGAAGCGTATTTCGCGGAAAAATTACTCGATTACGATTTAGCAGCCAATAACGGAAACTGGCAGTGGAGTGCGGGTTCAGGTTGTGATGCGGCTCCGTACTTCAGGGTTTTTAATCCCGAAGAGCAGCAGAAAAAATTTGATCCCGACTGTGTGTATGTTAAAAAATGGGTAAAAGAATTTGGAACTTCCTCATATCCGAAACCGATGATTGATCATAAATTCGCCAGAGAAAGAGCGCTGGAAACCTATAAAAAAGGACTCCAGGAATTACTGTAAAATGTTGAGGCTTTTAGGCTGCACTTTCACTTTTATAGGCGACGTTATTTTATTGAATTCACCGTCCAGATGCCAATTTTTGGTATTCACTTCAAATTCGATTTCAGAAACCGGAAGATAGGTGACATACTGATCATCTTTCAGCCTTTTGGTGAACATTCTGAAGGCGAAAAAAGGCGAGTAGGTGAGCGGGAATTTTTTTACCAAAACCAAATCAACAAGACCGTCACTTTTGCTTGCTTTCGGTGCAATGTAGGCGTTGTTGCCGAACTGCCGCGTGTTTGCAATATTCAGCATTAAATATTTCCCGTTATACTGCTGATAATTGTCGGTTAAAAATTTAATCTGAACAGGTTTGTAATTAAAGAAGGTTTTAATGGAAACTTTAATGTAATTCTTGAAGCCTCTTTCTGTTTTTTCGAATTCTTTCACCACTTTTCCGTCAAAACCGGTACCCGAAACGTTGATTGATAACCTTCCGTTGACCGTGAAGGTATCGATTTTTTTGGTTTTTTGGTATTTAATTTTGGTTAAAAGATCGTCAATGTTTTTAGAAAATTTAGTCTCATTTGAAAACCCGTTACCTGATCCTGCGGGAAATATTGCAAGAATTTTATCAGTATTAATCAGCTTTTGCGCCACTGTAGAAATGGTGCCGTCGCCGCCAACCGCAACGAAAATATCGGTATCAGAAAAATGCGTGTCAATAAAATGATACGTATCTTCTATAGACTCTGAAATATAGTAAACCGGATCCGGAATCCTTTTTTTCAGGGCGCGCAGAAACGGGTGATAGTTTTTTTTCGCAGAAAAAGGATTGATAATAAAGGCTACATTTCGCATCATATAAATCAGAAAATAGAAAACGTAATTAGTTTAAATTCAGTTTTGTTCTGAAATCCTCAGTCAGAAAAGGTTTTATTTCGCTGTACGGAACTTTTATAAGCACGGGACCGGCTGCATACGCTGCAATTTCGTATTGGTTGTACAGAAAATAAAGATGCTCCTGATCAAAATAAAAATTGTTGTTAAGCGGTATTTCCTTTACCAAAAGCATTTGCGCTTGCCCTTTGTCCAGATCGTTTTTCAGGAAATGATCCATAAGAATTCGGCTCCATATTTTTACATCACGCACTTTCAGAATATCTCCCAGGTGTACTTGCCTGTTCGTTTTTACATCAAAAACTCTGTATAGCTCATTATAATAGCCGTGAGCACCGCCCGTGTATCCATCACTTTTATACTGAACCGTCATGAAATCATTCAGCTTTGAAAACTTTTTCATGTAAGAATTCTGTTCCCAGGTTTGCGGGAAATCGGGGCTCCAGTCTTCCAGAGATTTTTTGGTGTCTGCAAAATATTCGTTCTTCTGGGTCTCGATTTCGGCTTCAATATTTTCTTTGGAATATTCTTTCAGTTTAAGATTTAGCGGAGCATAAATACTGTCGAGCAGCGATTTGTTACTAAGGTTAGGAAAAACCAAAACCGTTGACCTGAAAATTGCAGTAAGGTTTTCATTTATTTTTAAAGAATCGACCGTTGCTAAGGAATCGGTTGCTAAAACTTTTACCGGAACTTCTTTTGAAAGGGTTTTTTCAGATGTTTTTGCGTCAGGATTTTCGGCTTTTTTACAACTGAAAAAAGCTAAGAATGTTAAAAAGAGAACTGCAAAAATATTTTTCATCTTCAAAATTAATTATTTTATTCAAATAAAAAAACTGTTCAAAGGATGAACAGTTTTTCGTGATATGTAATTAAAGCTTAAACATCGATTTTTGCATACACCGCATTTTTCTCGATAAACTCTCTTCGTGGTGGCACTTCGTCGCCCATCAGCATCG
>NZ_DAMBHK010000066.1:0-3916 GCF_032060305.1 Kaistella sp.
GCTCTTTCAACAAATGACTGTCCACCGGAAAAAATGCTGCAGTCTTTGCGAATTTACCCGAATCCCGCCTCAGACTTTATCAATATAGAAATGTTGAACACTAATTTAAAGGATTATTCTTTCAGCATCACAGACCTGTCGGGAAAACTTCTTCTTCGATCAGAAAATTCAAAAAAGATTAATATTTCTAGTCTTTCTCCAGGAATTTATTTAGGAACGATGACTGTTGAAGAACAGAAACTAACAAAGAAAATCGTTATTAAAAGATAGGATCAGAAAAATTGCATTAAAGTTAATTCCTACTCAAACTTCGCTGTAAACATTCATTAAATCCCTGGCGATATTGTCATCGCTGAATCTTTGAGCATATTTTAAACCTTTTTCAACACGCCTATTTCGCTCCGCTTCATTGTTCCAGAGGAAAAGGATTTTCGATTTCAGATCTTCTGGTTGCGTAGGATTAACGTAGAGCGAATCAGGCCCGCCAGCTTCCGGAAGACAGCTTGTGTTACTGGTAATAACAGATGTGCCGGAAAACAGAGCCTCAATAACAGGAATCCCAAAACCTTCAAAAACACTTGGATACACAAAAATTTCCGCAAGTTTGTAAACCCCAGCCAATTCCTCCATCGAAACATTTTCAAGAAAAAAGATCTGATTCTGGAGCTTATTTTTTTTTATAAATTTTTCTACTTTATTAAAATATTTGGTCTTTTTACCGATTACAACCAGCGGAATATCTGTTCCGGTAATAGCTTTTACAATATTTAAAAGATTCTTTCTTTCCTCAATGGTGCCTACATTCAATATAAATTTTTCAGGTAAGCCAAATTTTTCTTTTACTGAATTTAAAAATTCCGAAGACTGCATTTCTTTAAATGATTGATGACAGCCCTGATAAACGACCCGTATTTTACTTTCAGGAACTTTCAGGAATTTTATGATATCGCGTTTAGTCTGTTCAGAAATTGCAATGATCAGGTCTGCCTGCTCAGCAGCCTTTTTAAATTTCCAGAAATGAATTTTACGGTCGAAAAAACTATAATATTGCGGAAATCTCATAAAAATAAGATCATGAACCGTAACAACTTTTTTTATGGGTTTGTTATTCCACTTTAAAGGAAGCTCGCCTGAAAGTCCGTGGAAAATATCAGCATCAATATTTTGTGCATCTTTTCCCATCTTAAACTGTCGGGAAAAGCTACCATTTGATGTTTTCTTAAATGAAACACCCGGTATTTCCAAAATCTTCTTTCCTCTTTCTGAGTGTTCTTTATTGAGAATAATGTATTGATTATGAGGGAAATGAGTGGCCAAAATCCTCACCAAATCACGGGAATAATTTCCCAGACCCGATGCATTATTGAAAAAGCGTTTACCGTCGAAAGCAATTTTCATTACTCAAACGGTTTTATAATATCCTGCGACAATTGTAGCTTTTTCCAATGCTCTTTCCTGTCTTTATAAAGGAAGAACTTTGCAAGTTTGTATTTATCATCGATATGACCTTCGTACTCCATTCCCATTTCTCGGTAGGGTGTACTTGGATTCAGCTGCAAAACCTCCTTGATAGCGTGTGTGAAAACAGTCGGACCTGTTGTTTGATGAACATCATGAGGATATCGGTGTTCAAAAATGTTGATCAGGCACAATTCCAATGTTCTTTTCAAGAAAGGATGACCGACATCAAAAATTAGCGCCCATTGCGTATAATGATGGCCATTGTTTTCGATTGAAATAATTGCCTCATCAGAATCTTTAATAAAATCCCGAAATCTGGAAATCAATTTACAATCTATATCCAAATAAATCCCACCTTTTTTATACAAAATTGCGTAGCGGAAAAAGTCTGCTTTAGCCGCTCCAACGGTAAGACTTTTATACGCCACATAATATTCACGTGGAAATTCTTCTAGCAAAAATTTTTCAATACGCTCATCGTCGTAAAAATGATAAGTATATTCCCGATTTCTTCGTAGCATTCTTTTGATATGCATCCGAGTAAGCCATGGTAATTTTTCTGACTTAAAGGTTTGAAATATTTGTTTTGGAATCGCCATATTCTTTAAACAGCAACATTATTCTCCCTTAAAGCATCGTTAAGAGAAGTTTTTTTGTCAGTAGATTCTTTACGCTGTCCGATAATTAAAGCACACGGAACCTGATATTCACCAGCAGGAAACTGTTTCGTATAACTTCCGGGAATTACAACGGAACGGGCCGGAACTCTTCCTTTAATTTCAACAGGTTCGGAACCGGTTACATCGATGATTTTTGTAGAAGCGGTAAGGACAACATTTGCTCCCAAAACAGCTTCCTTTTCTACGTGAACTCCTTCTACCACGATACATCTTGAACCTACAAAAACATCATCTTCAATAATTACGGGTGCAGCCTGAAGTGGTTCCAAAACTCCGCCAATTCCTACACCACCGCTCAAGTGAACGTTTTTCCCGATCTGTGCGCAGCTGCCAACAGTTGCCCAGGTATCGACCATCGTTCCGGAATCTACATAAGCACCAATATTTACGTAAGAAGGCATTAAAATTACTCCTGAAGCAATAAAAGCTCCTTCACGTGCCACGGCATGCGGCACTACTCGAACACCTTTTTCGGCATAATTTCTTTTCAACGGCATTTTATCGTGGAATTCAAAAGGACCCACTTCAATAGTTTCCATTTTTTGAATAGGGAAATACATCACGACTGCTTTTTTCACCCATTCATTCACTTTCCAGCCATTTTCTGTAGGCTCCGCAACACGCAGATCGCCCAAATCCAGCTGACGGATGACTTCACGGATGGATTTTTGGCTGTCTTCATCTTTTAAAAGCTCGCGGTTATCCCAGATATTCTCGATGGTTTGCTGTAACATAATTTTGATTGGTTTATAAGAATTTAATTGGCGCAAATTTACAAAACTCTTCGGGCGAATAGATAAGCTTTGTTCCAATATTTTTCGTTAAGTGAAGAAATAATCACGCCTTTAGACGTAGATGCATGGATAAATTTCACTTCGCCATTGCTTCCGATATCGTGTACAATTCCTACGTGAGAAACGCGGCTGCCGCCCGCGGTGGCAAAAAACACCAAATCGCCTGGCTTGGTATCCCGAATATTTATGGGTTTTCCGACATTAGACTGGTCTTCAGAACGGCGCGGAAGTTTCGTATTGTTTTCATCAAAAACCTTGGAAACCAGACCTGAACAGTCGAACCCAGCGGAACTGTTGCCGGCGTATTTGTAGGGCGCACCCAAATATTTCTGAGCATCTTTAAGGATTTCCTGAATCTGTGCGTTCACTTTTCCGGAAAAATTAGATTCCAATGATTTAAGATCCGGAGTTTTCTTAACAGTTTTTGTAGGAATACTTCTCTTAACAACTACTGGTTTTGAAGTTCCACAGGAAACGACAAACAATAATGCAAGAACTGCAAATAGAACGTTTTTCATTTTTAACAGTGAGGGTTTTTCAAAAATAGTAAAATTATTTACACTTTTGCAAAAAAATCCCAGAAATTCCCTTTGTTTTCGGGTATTTTTGAAGATTTGACGGTCTCCATCCATTCATTTTCAAAAAAAGGAATTATATTTAAAACCCAATTAAGAAAAATGATTATTTCTGAATTAAAAGAATCTTTTGAAAATCAACTATCTGGAATTTACACACATTCCGAAATCCGCGAACTGTTTTCAATTTTTTGTAGCCAAATTTTAGGAATCAATAAATTTGAATTAAGGTACTCTCAGGACCACATTATTTCTGAAGAACAAAACAGCGTTTTTATAAAAATAATCACTGAATTAAAAGCAGGAAAACCATACCAGCAAATCCTGGGTGAAACCGAATTTTATGGATTGAAATTTTTTGTGGATGAAAATGTACTGATTCCAAGACCGGAAACTGAGGAGCTTT
>NZ_DAMBHK010000066.1:4016-12804 GCF_032060305.1 Kaistella sp.
AAATTTTTTGTGGATGAAAATGTACTGATTCCAAGACCGGAAACTGAGGAGCTTTTGGAACTTGCAGTCACCGAAATTCAGAAAAATAAGGTAAAAGATTTGAAAATTCTGGACATTGGTACCGGAAGTGGGATTATTCCCATTGTTTTGAAAAAGAAATTTCCTGAAGCCAAGGTTTCAGCAATAGATTTTTCTGAAAAAGCCCTGAAAACCGCGAAGAAAAATGCGGATTTTCACGAGGCCAATATTAATTTCATCCACCAGAATTATCTTGAAGAATATTTATCAGAAGTTTACGACATCATTATTTCGAATCCGCCTTACATTGGCATTGATGAGGAAAACGAAATTGCTGATTCGGTTAAGGAATTTGAACCCAAAATGGCATTGTTCTCTCCTACTTCAAATGCCCTGATATTTTACGAAAAAATTGCTAAAGACTGCAATAATCACCTGATAGAAAACGGAATGGTGTTTCTGGAAATTAATCAGAAATTAGGTGAGGAAACCAAAGCTCTTTTCACTAACGTTCTATCTGAAGTACATCTCATCAAGGATATTTCCGGCAATGACCGGATTGTTTTTGGGAGGAAGTGAAGTGACCTAATCGGGCGCGAGCGAAGCGAGCGCCAAAAAGTGTAATTATAAATCTTCTGGAGAAAACCCGACAGAAATTCTAGCCCCGGTTGCAGTGGAAATCCTTTTTTGCGCGAGCAAAGCGAGTGAAAAAAAAGATTGTAACGGAAAACGGGACCTCAGTTGGAAGAGAGAAAATGCTTTTGTTGCTCCTAAAAAAACTATCCGATTTTCCTCTTCACGAAAACCATGTATGCCATATAAATCAGCGGCAACGCCATGATACCCAGGAAAAGTGAATTTTCAACAGCTCGTTCTGGCTGCAATGCAACTGCGTAAACCAATCCGAAAAAAGCTCCGCCCATGTGAGCAGCATGACCGATATTGTCATGTTGACGTGGATTCAGCATGCTGTAAACAGAATAGCCGAAGTATAACAATCCGAAAATATATCCCGGAATCGGTATCGGTATAAAGAAGAAATAAATTCCCAGATCAGGAATCATGGCGATGGAAGCAAATAAAATTCCTGAAACTCCGCCACTCGCTCCAATTGCCGAGTACCAGGACTGGTTTTGATAAAGATAGAGCGAGAAAAGATTTCCTAAAAGTATAGACCCAAAATAAACCGCCAAAAATCCTATTTCGCCGAAAGCCTGCAAAACAATAGGCCCAAAGAAATACAGCGTCATCATATTGAAGAGCAAATGCATTAAATCTCCATGCAGAAAACCTGCAGAAATTAATCGTATATACTCTTTATTGCCGCGGATTGCGCCAACATTGAACTTATACTTCTCGAAAAGCTGTTGGTTACTGAATCCAAAGTAACTGAAAATTGCAGTTGCCGCGATAATAATGATTAATAATGTGTTCATAATAAATTTGTAATAAAAAAGTCTCGATGAACCGAAACTTTGTTTATACTATTTCTGAAGTTAAACTTCGGGAGATTAATTTTTCGTGCATGGGTTTCAAAACTTCAAGACTACCAGTTTTTACCGTACATTTTCCTTTGTAATGAACCAGAATCGTGCACTGTTCAGCCTGTTCCAAAGTATGTCCGCAGATTTCGATAAGTGCTTCAATAACATAATCGAATGTATTTACATCATCGTTCCAGAGAACGAGTTTATAAACTTCGTCTTCTTTTTCCAAAAGCGCCACTTCTTCATTGTATTCGCGCTCTGGTTTTTCGTAACCGTGAACTGAATTATATGTATAAAATCTGCTCATTTTCTTAAATTTCACCAAGTTCATCTGCCAAATCACTAAGAATATTGGGTTCTTCGAAGGTCAGTTCTACCAAATCAACGCTCTTGTTCTGCATTTTCAGAATTTTAACGTGATAATCATTGATGCTGAATTCCTGGTTTTCTTCCGGAATATCTTCAAGTTCATGCAAAATAAAACCTGCCAATGTATTGTACTCCCCATCTTCTGAAAGTGGGAAAGATTTCGGCAAATGTTCGTTAATTTCATCCAAAGGCTGTGTTGCCTGAACCCAAAATACATTCTCGCCAACTTTTTCTACAATTTTATCCTCGTCGTCTTCTTCATCCTGAATTTCGCCTACCAATTCTTCCAAAATATCTTCGAGCGTGATAATCCCTTCTGTACCGCCAAATTCATCAATTACAACTGCAAGATGCTGTTTTTTCTGCTGAAAAACCTTCAAAAGGTCCGAAATCTTTTTACTTCCCACTACGAAAAACGGTTCGCGCATCAGTTCTTTTAAAACTTCGTGATCGATGATTCCTTTCCTTTTAATGTATTCTCGGATAATTTCTTTAGCATAAAAAATCCCGATAATATTATCAATAGAACCGCTGTACACAGGAACTCTGGAATAACCTCCATCCATTATTTTTGAAATAATTTCCTCAACAGAATCATCAATATCAATCGACGCAATATTTTGGCGCGGCACCATGATCTGCTTGGCAGAGTGATCTGTAAAATCGAAGGCATTTTTAATAATCTCGTAATTCTCTTCTTCAATTTCACCCGAATCTGCAGACTGTTTTACCAATAGCTGAAGTTCTTCTGTGGAGTGAATTTCGTGTTCGGAAGCCGGGTGAATCTTCATTAACCTTAAAACTCCGTTCGACATTTGGTTCATCGTCCAGATAAAAGGTTTAAAGATGGTGTAAAATGCCCTCAGCGGCACCGCAATAAACATGGTGGTAGGTTCTGCTTTCCGGATAGCAATCGATTTAGGAATTAATTCTCCAAAAACGATGTGCATAATGGTAATGATTAAGAAACTTGTCACGAGCGAAACCGTAGTAACGGTAGCATCTGCAACTGCAAATCCGAAATAATGAAAAAGATTTTCGATGATGTGGTGCAGCGCGCTTTCGCCGACAAAACCTAAACCAAGTGATGCAAGTGTAATCCCGAGCTGCGTGGCAGAAAGATATTCGTCGAGATGTTTGATGATGTGCTCTGCCTGTTTCGCCATTGAGTTTCCTTCGGCGGCTTTGAGCTGGATTTGGGAGTAACGAACTTTAACGATAGAGAATTCTGCGGCTACGAAAAAACCATTGAGTACTACTAAGAATAAAGCTAACAAAAGCTTGACGACGTCTGAGTCCATTTAAATTTTTAAAAATATTTGATGCAAAGATATACAAAATTAAATTATAATAAAGTTCCGAAAATTGAATACCCATTTTAAGATTTTTCATCATAACAAAAAAAGCACCAGAACTCTCTGATGCTTTTAATATTTTACTACGCTGCTATTACGAATTCTTCAAAGCTTCTGCTCCGGACACAATCTCCAGAATTTCATTGGTAATTGCTGCCTGTCTTGCTTTATTGTAGAAAATTTTCAGTTCGTTTCTTAATGCTTCAGCATTGTCGGTAGCTTTGTGCATCGCTGTCATCCTTGCTCCGTGCTCTGAGGCAATTGAATCGAGAATTGCCTTATAAACCTGTGTTTTGATGGATTTTGGTATCAAAACATTCAGGATTTCTGCAGCGTTCGGTTCAAAAATATAGTCGGTATTTACCGTTTCATCTTTTTCAGCCATTGCAATTGGTAATACCTGCTCGGTTTTTACTTCCTGCGTTGCAGCATTGATGAATTTATTATAAATCACAAAAACCTTATCGAATTTTTCTTCCTTATAATCCTTCATCACGTGTTCCATGAAATTGGAAACAACCTGGAAACTCATCCCATCGAAAATTGCACTTTGGTTATCGTACACTTTTCGGGTTCTTCTCACAGCATCATATACTTTTTTACCCACAGAAAGGATTTCTACTTCGTGCTGTGTGTTTCCAATCGTATTGTTGAGTTCTTTAATTACTGACGAGTTGAAAGCTCCCGCAAGACCTTTGTTGGAGGTAACCACAATATAAAGAACTTTTTTTACTTCTCTCTCCGCAGTGAAGGTAGAAATACCCTCCAGCTCAGTAGTCGCACTTACATTTGCAATAATTTCCTGCAGTTTTTCGGAGTAAGGTCTCAACATCACAATAGCATCGGTTGCTTTCTTCAGTTTCGCTGCCGAAACCATTTTCATCGCACTCGTGATTTGCATTGTAGAAGAGATTGAAGTAATTCTTCCGCGTATTTCCTTTAAGTTCGCCATTCTATGGATTGAAAATTTAAAATTCAATATTCAGAAATTTCAGCTTCTGAATATTGAATATTGAATTAATTTTAGTTGTATTTAGAAGCCAGTTCTGTAGCAGCCTGCTTTAAAACTCCTGTAATGCTGTCATCAATTTTACCTGCTTTGATGGCTGCCATAGTATCAGGATGTTTTGATCTCAAGAATTCTACGTATTCTTTCTGGAATTCTTTTACTTTTCTGATTGGGATATTTCTCAATAAGTTTTCAGTACCTGCATAAATCATTGCTACCTGAGAATCTACAGGAAGTGGTGAATTTACCGGCTGTTTCAAAATCTCAACGTTTCTTTCGCCTTTAGAAATAACTCCAAGAGTTGAAGCATCGAGGTCAGAACCGAATTTAGCAAACGCTTCAAGTTCTTTGTACTGAGCCTGATCTAATTTCAGTGTTCCAGAAACTTTCTTCATTGATTTAATCTGAGCATTACCACCCACACGCGATACAGAAATACCTACGTTAATTGCCGGACGAACCCCAGAGTTGAATAAATCTGACTCCAAGAAGATCTGTCCGTCTGTAATTGAAATTACGTTAGTTGGGATATACGCAGAAACGTCACCCGCCTGAGTTTCAATAATAGGAAGTGCTGTTAATGAACCGCCACCTTTTACGATTGGTCTTAAAGAATCCGGTAAGTCGTTCATCTGAGCTGCGATGGTATCATCAGCAATAACTTTTGCAGATCTTTCCAAAAGTCTGGAGTGAAGGTAGAATACGTCTCCCGGATAAGCTTCACGTCCTGGTGGTCTTCTTAAAAGAAGAGAAAGTTCACGGTAAGCAACCGCCTGTTTTGATAAATCGTCATAGATAATCAAAGCCGGTCTACCGGTATCACGGAAATATTCTCCGATGGAAGCTCCCGCCATTGGTGCGTAAACCTGCATTGGAGTTGGATCGGAAGCGTTAGCTGTTACTACAACAGTATAAGCCATTGCTCCTTTATCTTCTAAAGTTTTAACGATTTGTGCAACGGTAGAAGCTTTTTGTCCTACGGCTACATAAATACAATATACAGGCTGCCCTGCATCATAAAATTCCTTTTGGTTAAGGATGGTATCGATCGCTACAGTAGTTTTACCTGTCTGGCGGTCACCAATAATAAGCTCTCTCTGCCCTCTACCTACAGGAATCATAGAATCGATTGCTACGATACCAGTCTGAAGCGGTTCAGTTACCGGCTGGCGGAAGATTACTCCCGGAGCTTTTCTCTCGAGCGGCATTTCAAATAAATCTCCGCCGATAGGTCCTTTTCCATCGATAGGGTTACCAAGAGTATCTACTACTCTGCCTAACATCCCTTCACCAACTTTAATTGACGAAATTCTGTTAGTTCTGTTTACCGTATCTCCTTCTTTAACCATTTTAGATTCACCAAGAAGTGCAACACCCACGTTGTCTTCTGCAAGGTTAAGAACAATACCCTCAATACCGCTTTCGAATTTTACCAATTCACCGTACTGAACATTTTCTAAACCGTATACTAAAGCGATACCATCACCGATGGTCAATACAGTTCCTACTTCTTCAATATTCGACTGGGTGTCGAAGTTGGCTAACTGCTGTTTAAGAATTGCAGATACTTCTGCCGGATTTATTTCTGCCATTTTATGGTTGTTTTTGTCTTAATTTAATTGAAATTCTTTTTTAAGCTTGCTCAGTTTTGATTTTACTGAGGCGTCTACCTGCTGATCACCAACACGCAGAATATAACCTCCTAAAATCTCTGGATTAATGATGGATTTTACATCGAACTTATTATCGTGATTCACAAGTTCTGAAGACTTCAAAATATTGTTGATGTTTTCTGAAGAAAGTGCTGATGCAGAGGTAATTGTAATTCGCTGCACCCCATTCATGTCCTCCACTTTATTAATAAATTCCTGGGCAATGTTCTGCATCTGGCTTTCACGGCCCTGTTTGATGATAAGTTGAAGCATGCTTTTTGTAACCGGGGAAAAATCTTTGAAAATCTCTAAGGCAATGCTTACTTTTTTCTTCACATCAATAATCGGAGAAGCGAAAAAACTTTGCAGCTCCTTCGACTTTTCGATGGTTTTCACAATGTCACCCATTTCAGTAAAAACAGCATCGGTATTTCCTGACTCCTGAGTGAAATTGAGTAAACCTTGCGCGTATCTTTTTGCTACTTTACTTGTAAGCATTTTAGTTCAGGTTAGATTTGTTAAGAATATTTTCAACCAAAGCGTTTTGAGCGCCATCGTTGTCTAATTTCTGCTTCAGGATTGATTCAGCAATCGTAACCGACAGTGTACCAATCTGGTTCTTAATTTCCGACATTGCTGCAGCTTTTTCAGCCTGTATAGACTGTCTTGCCTGCTCAATCATTTTGTCGCCTTCTGCTTTGGCAAGATCTTTTGCTTCACCTACAATTCTGTCTTTAATTTCTCTGGCTTCTTTCAGGATATTATCTCGCTCTACTTTTGCTTCACGAATGATGTTTTCGTTCTCAGCTTTTAAGTTCTGTACTTCCTGTTTTGCAAGTTTCGCCTGGTTAAGAGAGTCGATAATTGTTACTTCTCTTTCGTTCACCGCATCCATAATCGGCTTCCATGCAAATTTTCTTAAAACTAATAGCAGGATGATGAATACCACCGACTGGATGATGAATAAACCTGATGAAAAATTTTCTAATAATCCCATAATGAGTTATGATATATATGTAGTTGTTTTTAATTTTTTTTAAAAATCATCTGCCGTAACCAACCGTTCCCGGCAGATGAAAATTTTTGGGCTGAAAAGCTTGATTAAACTGCGAATAATGCAGCAAATGCAAGACCTTCAACAAGTGCAGCAGCGATAAGCATCGCTGTTTGAAGTTTACCGGCCTGCTCTGGTTGACGAGCCATACCCTCAAGAGCAGCAGCACCGATTTTACCGATACCTAATCCTGCTCCGATTACTACTAAACCTGCACCTACTAATTTAAGATCCATAATATAAAAATTTAAAAGGTTTTATTAATGATGTACCACTCCTTCTTCACCTTCGTGATGGTGCTCCTCGTTGGCCATACCAAAATACACCGCAGAAAGCATCGTAAAGATATAAGCCTGAAGGAATGCAACTAATATTTCAAGAAGATAAAGTACAAAAGTTAAGAATGGGAACGCAACACCCGCGATTACATTTTTGAAAACGTAGATCATTGCGATAAGCGACATAATTACAATGTGACCCGCAGTCATGTTCGCAAAAAGACGGATAAGAAGCGCAAATGGTTTAATGAACATACCGATAATTTCAATCGGCATCATTACAATCTTCATTGGCAAAGGCAAACCTGGCATCCAGAAAATGTGCTGCCAGTAATTCTTGTTTGCAGTAAATTGCGTGATAAGGAAAGTAAAAATCGCCAACGCTGCTGTAATTGCAATATTTCCTGTTACATTAATACCAAAAGGTAACAGCCCGAAGACATTAAGGAAAAGGATAAAAAAGAAGATTGTAAGCAAATAGCTCATGTATTTCTGATACTTCGCACCAATGTTTGGTTTAGCAATATCGTCTCTGATGAAAAGAATCAATGGTTCCAGAATTTTTCCTGCGCCAGTAGGAACTAAAGAGTTTTTATAACTTCTCGCGATTCCACCGAAAATAAAGATCATAAGTAATGCAGTAACTACAACCATCAAAACGGTTTTAGTGATTGAAAAATCCAGCACTTTTTCGTTGGTTGCGTGCTGATGTTCATCAAGATTAATTGTTCCTGAAGCATCAGTTTTATAAATTTTTTCGTGGAAGAGTTTATAATAACCACCTTTGCTTTCCACTACTTCTTCGCCGTGGTGAAATGCGGAGCTCATCATTGTATGAAGACCATTGGCACTGTCGTAGAAAATTACCGGAAGCGGAAAACCGATATGTTTGCCTTCTTTCGTCACCATAATATCAAAGCTGTGAGCGTCGAGAAGGTGATGGGTGATAAAGTCCTTGTTTTCTTTCTTGATTTTGTCTTTTTCAGTAACCGCTGCAGGCACTTCTGCCGCCTGTGCAGGAGCCGTAGCAACAGGTGTTTCGCTTACTACAACAGCGTCGTGCTGTGCAAACGATGTTGAAAATGTCGATAAAAAACCTAGTACAAGAACTACTCTTTTCAGCATTGCTATATCTTATTTTAAAGTTTTGCAAAAATAGAACAAATAATCATAATATAAAAATCAATTTTTACTGATTTTTTTCATCTTCGGGGGATTCTGTAACCTCTTCGGTCTGTATCAATTTTACGGCATACAAGGTTTCCAGAACCAAAGAAATTAAATAAGGAATAACAAAATGAACTTTATAATTAGGAACTTCATTTAAATTGAGCTTTTTCATTACCAAAAACATAATCATAAGCTTAAACATCACCAATCCCATGAATCCGAAACCTATATAATTAGGGTATATTTTTTTAATAATCGACAAAATTGTGATTACAATCGTGAAAAGCAAAGTAAGAAAAAGATAGTACCGGATAAAAGTTGTTTCGAAACCGACTTCCAAATACTGCCAGATTCCAAAATGGAGAAAAAACATGATGAAAAACAGAATGATATAAA
>NZ_DAMBHK010000067.1:0-12254 GCF_032060305.1 Kaistella sp.
TCATAACAAAAGTAAAACTCATTCCGGCATACGCGAAAGCCATCAGGATTTTCATGGCAAGCTGTGCCCCGAATTGTGGATTCCTGATAAAACTCTTGAATTCTAACTTCAGTAATTTTGTATACATTTCATGGTTTTAAACATTAGTTAAGAACCAACAAGATTTGTTACAAAATAGATGAGATTAAAGCCCTTTTATTATGTTAAGAGATTTGTTTTGAAGCAGAAAAATGATTATTTCATCAATTCCTGCGCTTGAGAAATGGCAGCATCTGTAATTTTACTGCCGGAAAGAAGTTGCGCAATTTCCTGAAGCTTCTCCTCCTCGCTAAGCGGAATAATGTTGGAGCGCGTTCTACCTGAAATGTCTTCTTTAATAACTTTATAGTTATTGTTTCCTTTTGCCGCAACCTGTGCGAGATGGGTAATTACGATAAGCTGCATGTTCGTTGACATTTCCTTCATTACATTTCCCATTTCTTCCGCTACTTTCCCGGAAACTCCTGTGTCGATTTCATCGAGGATTAAGGTCGGCAGTTCTGCGTTCTCGGCCATCAGTTTTTTAATGGAAAGCATCACTCGTGACCGTTCACCGCCTGAAATTGCTGATTGAATGGGCTTCAACGCAAAACCGGAATTCGCCTGAAACAAAAGCTGTATATTTTCTTTGCCAAAACTGTTATAACTCGCACTTTCGCTTAGTTCTACGGCAATCTTCGCTTTTTCCAGACCCAACTTTCTGAGCAATATTTCAATTTTATTGGTAAAAATTGGAATGTTCTTCCGGCGGTGGGCCGATAACTCGGCGGCCATTTTTGCCAGTCGGTTCTCAGAATCGGTTTTTTCCTTTTCGAGTTGGATGATGAGGTTTTCCAGATCGGCAAAACTGTTTTGTTCGCTCAGTAGATTGTCACGGATTTCTATCAATTCAGAAACACTGAGAACACTATGCTTTAACAGCAAAGCATTTACGATATTTAATTTTTGGTTCAGTGCGAGCAGGATTTCGGGACTGGTTTCCATTTTTTCAGCCTCGTCCTGAAGTTCAAAAATGATGTCTTTAAATTCAATAAAATTTTCCTGAAGTCTTTGGTTCAGTAACGTGAATTCGTGTGAAAGATCGGCTACTTTCCCCAGTTTGCCTTTGATCTCGGTCATCGAATCGAGAACGCCGATTTCTTCTGCATCAAGTTTTGCAAAAATTTGTGAAAGATTATCGGTAATTGCTTCAGCGTTTTCCTGTTTTTTTACCTGGTTCTGAAGTTCTTCCAGGTCAAGGTCATCCAGATTTACATTCTGAAGTTCTTCCAGAAGAAAGTTTTTGTAATCGCTTTCTTTATTGCTTTCCGCCAACTGATTTTTGAAATTATCCAGTTCCTTCAGCAGTTTTTTGTATTCTGAAAACTCCGTTTGGTATTTTAAAATCAGGATTTTATTTTTCGAAAGACCGTCGATGATCTGGAACTGGTATTCTTCATCGAAAAGGTTTGAAGTCTCAAACTGCGAATGAATATCAATCAGTTTTTTTGACAGCATTTTCAGTAAATCCAATGTTACGGGAACATCGTTTACAAAAGCCCGGGATTTACCGTTCGGAAGTATTTCCCGGCGGATTACGGTTTGATGTTCAAAATCCAAATCGTTTTCCTCAAAAAAAAACTGAAGATTATCGTTGATGGCAAATTCAGCTTCTACAATACTTTTAGTTTCCGAATTCTGTATGGATTTCGCGTCGGCTCTTTCGCCCAAAATTAAACGCAAAGCTCCCAGAATAATCGATTTTCCTGCACCGGTTTCACCCGTAATTACCTGCAAACCTTTGTTTAAAGTAATTTCGAGCGTATCGATAAGAGCAAAATTCTGGATGAAAATTCTTGAAAGCATGTTTTAAATGGCGAATTACAATGTTTTTTGGAAACTCAATTAAACGCAAATTTAATGTTTTGCTTTTTAAGTCGGAAATTAAATGATTGTCAATAATTTCCCCGTCATCCGGTTTATTTCCACTTATTCCACTTGCTGTCGATATCTTTTGGTGAAAGCGTAACGAATAATGACTTTAGGTCGGCCATATTAATATTTGTATTGCTTCCGTTACTGAAAATATCAAAAATTTCCTGTTTTTTTGTGTCGATAAAAATATTGATAGGATAATTCATCTGAAAATTATTTTCATAAGTTTTCAGTTGCATCAGCGCATCAGCAATGATTTTTTTTCCGGAAGTCTGGTCCTGTTTTCCCAGATTATCCAAACCGGCGCGGTGATAGGTGTAATAAATGTTGCGCAGCGTATTTTGCTCCGGTTTCATGATGTTGTCGATCAGTGCGGCTCTGGTTCTGGTTCCTTCAATTAGTGACCATCCGGCAAAATTCTGATTCTGACTATTGTTGGAGATTTTCTGCGCTTTTTCAAACCACGGCTGGCCGCCACGCACTTTGAAGCTGTCGCCATCATACCCTAAAATCGTGTACACATAAAAACTTACCACATCGATTAAGTTTTTCCCGGAAAACTGTCTTTCGTTAAAAACAAGATTTTCATTCTCCGTATAATCGAAACCGAAATTGGTGTCATTAATATTGAGTAAAGGAGTTTCGTAAGTCGTGTTGAAAACCGGGCGAACGGCCTGTACCACAATACTTCCTTTGAAATTGCTGCTTCCCGCGCGTTCGGTAATTACAATCGCAAAATTACATTTTATCTTTTCGAAGTTCTGAAGTTTTTTTCCTGTCCAACTCGTGTTGTTGATGAAATCGCGAAGATTTTTTTCTAAGGTTTTATATACCTGATTGTTGCTGCCACCCAGTTGCTGCGCATTTACCTGAACGGTAGCCAGAAGTTCCTGAGAAAAACTGTAATTAAAACTGAAAATAAGGATGAATATGGTAAAAAGTTTCTTCATGTTGGTGATAAAAGTTGAAAACGGAAATTTAGTTATATTATTTCAGAATTTCCTGTTCTACGACATTTAAAATATCTTTTGCTACTTCATTTTTAGTTTTCAGGGCAAATTCTTTTCGGTCGTTTTTGGTGAAAATCTTGATTTTGTTGGTGTCATTTTTAAATCCGGCGCCTTCATCACGAAGCGAATTCAGAACAATCATGTCGAGATTTTTTTTCTGGAGTTTTCCCAACGCATTTTCTTCCTCGTTTTGGGTTTCGAGCGCAAAACCTACTAAAAACTGTTTCGATTTTCTTTCGCCCATTGTTTTAAGGATGTCAGGATTTTTAACGAGTTCAATGGTTAAAGAATCATCATTTTTCTTGATTTTTTCGCTGGCGATTTCCTTTGGAGCGTAATCGGCTACCGCAGCACTTGCGATGGCAATATCAGAAATTTCATAATATTTAAAAACTTCATTAAACATTTCTTTTGCGGAGGTTACGCGGTGAATTTCGATATTAGGATGAGAAATACCCAAAGAGCTAGGTCCTGAAATCAAAATTACTTTTGCGCCGCGTCTTGCCGCTTCTTCCGCTAAAGAAAATCCCATTTTGCCTGAAGAATGATTTCCGATAAAACGTACAGGATCGATGGATTCATAAGTGGGGCCCGCCGTAATGAGCACTGTTTTCCCTTCTAAGCTTTTCGAAATTGTATTTGAAGAAAAAAAATCTTCAATGGATTTAGAGATTTTTTCCGGTTCGGCCATTCTTCCCTGCCCAACCAGTCCGCTCGCCAGTTCACCCGTTTCAGCAGGAATAATGATGTGCCCGAAATCTTCAGCCAGTTCTAAATTCTGTTTGGTTGAGGGATGTTCATACATATCGAGATCCATCGCCGGCGCGATCATCACCGGACATTTTGCTGACATATAGGTTGCGATCACCAAATTATCACAAATGCCATGAATCATTTTAGCCAAAGTATTGGCGGTGCAGGGCGCAATTAAAATTAAGTCTGCCCAAAGTGCAAATTCCACGTGATTGTTCCAGGTGCCGTTTTCTGAATAGAAATCTGAAAAAACCGGTTTCTTAGAAAGTGTGGAAAGCGTGAGTTTAGAAACAAATTTTTCCGCTGAAGGTGTCATCAAAACCTGCAGTTCCGCTCCTTTTTTTACAAGGTCGCGAATGAGGTAATTGATTTTGTATGCGGCAATTCCGCCGGTAACACAGATGAGGATTTTTTTTCCCTGAATTGCCATTTCGAGTGTTTTAAAGTCGAACGAATTTACTTAAATTTTTAGATATATCGTTTCTGATGATTCAGTATAAGTTTTGCAAAAAAGAAAATCGCAGAAGCAATAGTGCTTGTGCGATTTTTTATATTGTCTGTAAAACGCTGCGATTAGTTTCTATCGTCCGTATTTCTGAAATAAATTTCATCATCAAGCCATTCCTGGATTGCGATAGAAGTAGGTTTCGGAAGTTTTTCGTAGTGTTTTGAGATTTCGATCTGTTCTCTGTTTTCGAATACTTCTTCCAGAGTAGAATTATGAACAGCGAATTCATCTAATTTATTATGAAGTTCTGAGCGGATTTCAGCATTAATCTGCTCTGCTCTTTTCCCCATAATTACAATGGCTTCGTAGATAGAACCCACTTTTTCTTCAATTTTATCTTTGTCGTACGTTATAGTACTTAATTCGGCTTTAGAATCTTTAACGCTCATTTTCAGTGAATTATTTTATTTAGAGTCTGCAAATATACAGCTTATTTTTGAATATTGAAAGTAGCTGCCGGTGCGGGATTTGAAAGCGCTGCGCTGTCTCTTTTGATCTGTCTGGCTTTCTTCTCGGCTTCTCTCTGGTCTTTTTCCAGGTTCAGTCTGGCTTCTTCCTCTTTCTGTTTATCCTGAAGTTCCTTTTTTCTAAGTTCTACTTTTTTCTCCAATTCCAGGAAGCTCTCTTTTTCTTTCTGAAGTTTAGCTCTTAGATCAACTGCGGTTTTCGCATTTTCGGTGTTCGGCATATCGCGTTCTACCTGTTTTGTGAAGGCCAAAGCATTTTCAATACGGTCTTTTTTGAGATCATAAACTGAATTTACAGCAAGTTCGTATTTCGATTTTAAAATGTATTCGTAGATTTTCGGAGCCAGTTTAGTACTTGGGAAATCATTCAGAACATTTTCAAAAGCGACATTCGCTGCTTTATAATCTGCCATTTTATAATACTGTCTGGCGTTTTCGTAAGCCTTGAATTCCAGTTTATAACTCAACTCATCGATGAGTTCGTTAATGTTTTTAGATTTCTCTGTATTCGGATAATTGTTCAGGAAATTTTGGAGTTCATTAATCGCAAGTTCAGTACTCGTCTGATCAAGATTATAATCCATTGATCCTTCGTAATAACAAAGTGCCGACATGTAAGCCGCGTCTTCAGCGCGTGGATCCTGCGGGAAAGTCACCGAGAAATTTTTGAACTGGTGGCCTGCGAGTTTGTAATTTTTATCGTAGTAGTTGGCGTAGGCTGAGTTGTAAACAACATTTGGCGCATCGTCGGTACCGGCAACAAGGTTCGAAAGTCTTTCGTAAAGCGCAAGCGCGTCGGTCCATTTTTTCTTTTCGAAGTTCTCGTTGGCAACTTTCAGGATATAATCTTTGTCTGCGCTTTTCATCGCCATTTCCTGCTGTTTGTTACAGGCCGATAAAGCAAAAAAAGCAAGCAGTACTATCAAATATTTTTTCATAAATCTATTAAAGCGAAAATGATGGATTTTCATCTTCTGCGGTTTAGTCTGCAAAAATATAATTTTTTTATCAATAGATTTTTTTTTATGATAATTTAACTAATAATTTATCTGCATTTGATGTTTTACTACAAAATTGCGCTGAAATCAGTACGCGTTATAACCCAAAACGGAAAAAACAGTCACCAAAAGATTAGCCAGGACTTTCTGTTCAGCATCACGCAGATAATTTTCTTCTTTTCCTGCGACATATAATTCGTAGAAATTTTTGTTTCTGATGACGAAAAGCGATGAGCCCAAAATCAAGGTCAGAATATCTTCAGGTTTTGGTGCGTGGTGAAATACACCCGAAGCCACTCCTTTTTTTATAACATCATCAAGTTTCGACGTAAAAGTGGTGTAAAATTCGAGTAAATCATCTTTAAGATGCTCGGTATGGCGAAGTTCCTGGGTCACAAAACCATGGAAATAATTGAATTTAAAAAGCTGGTTCACTACATATTTCACCAGTTCCTTCATCTGCATTTCGGGTTTACTGTCTTTAATAACTTCCGCAAATTCGGCAAAACTCTCTCTGGTTTTCATCACGCGGTATCGGTAGAGATACGACATCATTTTCTCCTTCGAGCCAAAATAGTAAGAAATCATTGCTACGTTAATATTCGCCTGAGAAGAAATATCGCGGATCGAGGTTCCTTCAAATCCTTTTTTGGCGATTAATTTTTCGGCAACATCCAAAATATGAATCTGCTTTTCGGTAAATTTCTTCTTCATTTTTGTTATTTTACGTAAAGTTAAGAAATTATAAAGAAATTTCAAACGAATGTTTAATGTTTTAAGGCCTTTTTTTAATAATTTTGAAGATGGGTTTTTTCGATTTCCATCACCACGATGCAGGTAAAAATTTGGGGATTTATAATTTGAAATTCAATGAAATTCCGCCAGAAAATTACTTTTCTGCGGGCATTCATCCTGATGCTGTTGCTGATGATTTTGAAGAAAAGTTAAATTGGTTACGGGAGATTTCTGCCCATAAAAACTGTGTAGCAATCGGCGAGTGCGGACTTGATGGCTTAATTGATGTTGACGGAAAACTTCAGCAAAAAGCTTTTCTAGCCCAGATCGAGATCGCCAATTCCCTTCAGAAACCTTTAATTATTCACTGTGTGAAAAGATTTTCGCAACTTCTTCAGTTCCGAAAAATGGCTAAAGTTCCCATGATTGTACACGGTTTCACTAAAAGGAAAACGATTGGCGACGATCTCATGAAAAACGGATTCTGTTTAAGTTTTGGAAAATCAGTTTTGTATAATGTAAATTTGCAGGATTTTTTAAAAGACTTTCCGACTGAAAAATTATTTCTGGAAACCGATTCTTCAAATTTTGAAATCAAGGAGCTCTATCAAAAAGTTGCAGACCTCAAAAAGATCAGTTTAGAAGATTTAACACAGAAAATCAAAGAAAATCTCAAAAATTTACAAATTCCGATATAAAAATGCAGAGAAAATGGCTGGAGCGAACAGAGCTTCTTATCAAAGAACAGGGAATTGAAAAACTTCAGAACGCCAATCTCCTCGTGGTAGGTTTGGGAGGGGTAGGTTCTTTTGCTGCTGAATTTCTGGCACGTTCGGGAATCGGTAAAATGACCATAGTTGACGGTGACACTGTAGATATTACGAATATTAACCGTCAGCTGCCCGCGCTTCATTCAACTGTTGGGAAATCTAAAGTTGAGGTGGTTTCCGAAAGACTTCTCGATATTAATCCTGAACTTCAGCTGACTAAAATTAATGAATTCCTGAAACCAGAAAGAATGGAGGAGGTGATAGGCAGCGAGAAATTCGATTATATTCTGGACTGTATCGACAGTGTGACGCCAAAACTTGCACTTATCATCACCGCGAAACGAAAAAAAATAAAGATTGTTAGCTGTATGGGAGCCGGCGGAAAAATGGATCCTTCGAAGGTTATGGTTCGCGATATCAGCAAAACTTATAATTGTTTTTTGGCTAAAAATGTTCGCAAACGCCTGAAAAAAGAACAGATAAACAAAGGAATCCGCTGTGTTTTTTCCAACGAAATTCAGAATGAAGAAAGTTTGAAAATGACCGACGGCGCGAATTTTAAAAGGTCTTTTTACGGAACAAGCAGCTTTATGCCCGCAATTTTTGGGTTGTATGCCGCAGCCGAAGTTATTAACCACCTGCTCAAGAAAACAGATGACTGATTTCAAATTTCCTAAAGAAGAAAAACTTAAACATAAAAGGGAAATCGATCTTCTTTTCGCAAAAGGAAAATGGCAGACCTGCGGAAATTTGCGGATCATTTCTATTGATCTCGAGAAAAAACCTCAGGAAGGTTTTCTTATTTCAAACCAAAAATTTGGCGTCTCTGTTTCAAAAAGGTATTTTAAGAAAGCCGTTGACCGGAACCGAATCAAAAGATTGCTTCGCGAAACTTACCGATTGAACAAAGAAATTTTTACCGACGCTTTTGGGAAAAACTCAATTTCGATGATTTTCTGGGTTTCAAGTGAAAAACCAGTCAGTTATCAATCTCTGGAAGAAAATTTCATAACACTTTGTAAATCAAAAAAATAAAAATCCAGCTCGGAATACATTATTTTGTAAATTTGGTTTGTTAAATTTAAATTCAACAAATAATGTCAGATCAAATTCCTTTTCTTCCTTATATCATCAGCGCGTTCATCGGCATCGGGCTTGCCGCAGCTACAGGTTTCAGGGTTTTTATGCCCATGTTTGCGGTGAGTTTGGCTTCTTATTTAGGCTGGATTCCTATGAATGAAAGTTTTGAGTGGCTAGCCGGTTTGCCTACACTTATTACCACAGGAATTGCAATGATTGCTGAAATTCTTGCCTATTACATTCCTTTTATCGATCACCTTTTAGATACGATTTCAGTGCCTTTGGCTACAATCGCCGGTTCTGTAATGTTTGCCAGCCAGTTCGCCGATATCGGAACTTTTCCGCAATGGGCTTTAGCTTTAATTGCAGGCGGCGGAACTGCAGCAGCAATAAGTTCGGGATTTGCGGGAACGCGAGCTGCATCTACCGCCACAACTGGTGGTTTGGGAAATTCAGTTGTGGCAACTACCGAAACAGCCGGTGCAGGAATTATGTCGTTTCTGGCATTAGCAGCACCTGTAATTGCATTTATCGCTGCTGTTGCACTGATTATTACCGTTCTTGTTTTAGGAAAAAAACTTTGGCGGAAATTCCGGAATTTTAATTCAGACCGAAATGCAAAAGTCATTAATGTAGATGCGGTTGACCGTAAAAACCTGGAGTAGCGTATTTTTTTATTTCTGGAAGAACATCTTCACAGCAACCACCAACATGAGTACTGCAAAAACTTTACGAAGCATTTCCTGTGAAAGTGTAATCGCGGTTTTACTTCCCAGATAACTTCCCAAAACAAAACCTGCACAGAGCAGAAGCGTTGTTTTAATATCTACATTTCCTGTTTTGTAATAATTCATCACGCCCAGAATGCCAACAGGAAGAATTAGAAGTGCCAACGTGGTTCCCTGCGCTTTATGTTGCGTAAATCCGAAGAGTAAAACCAAGACCGGAACCATCACAATACCTCCGCCAATGCCCACCAAACCGCTTAAATAGCCGGCTAATAATCCCAACAATATAAGTCCGATAATAAGTGTCGCATCCATTTTCATGAGGTTTAGGTTATTTGTTTTGTCTTAAATCTTTAACGTAATTGATCTGTTCGGCGAAATGTGCTTCTTTTTCCGGATGTTTTTCCGATAAGATCTGGTACGCTTTGATGGCCTTGGAATACAGTTTCTGTTCAACGTAAAGTTTCGCAAGCGTTTCAGTCATCAGGTGCGAAATATTATCGCTTTTTTCCTTCACGACAAAATCAGATTCTTCTTTAAGTTTTGAAATTTTCGGTTCTTTTACGATGAAATTTTCAATGACGGTATTTTTTATTTCTGCTTTTGATATCGGTTTTTTGGCTGACTCGATTTTGCTTCTGTCGATTTTTAGCCAGTTTTGCCAGGTGTTAATGAAAGTCGGAACGTTGCTTTCTTCCGGTGTTGTTTTTTCTTCTGCAACTTGTTTTTCAGTTTCAGATTCAATCGGAGCTAAATTCTGCGAGAAAAATGAAACATTGAATACAGGTCTTTCTTCTGGAATTTCAGTTTTTTCAGATGAGGTGTTTGGTTGGTCATTTGTGGTGTTTGCCTGTTCAGGAACTGGTTTTTGCTCTGGTTTATTTTCCGTATTACCAATTAACGCGTCAGGAGTGTTGCCTGAAAAAGACATTGGTTTCCATCCTCTTTCTTGTGTTGAACTCGTGTTTTCAATGGTATTATGCGCTTTTTCCTCTGCCTGGATTTCAATTTTTTCTTCCGAAATTTCTGTGTTTTTGGTTTCTGAAACAGATGGTTCAGGCTTGGCAATATTGAAATTCTGAGTTTCAGAGAAGTTAACGTCAGTGTTTGAAATTTCTTCCTCCTTTTCCTTAGGTTTTACCTTTTTTCCCGTTTTCATTTTTGCTTCCACTTCAGCAATAAGGCGCTGCATCTCGATCTCATGTTTGTTTGGTTGAGGTTCAGGAGCTTTGTAAGATATTGGTTCTGAGTGTTTAGGTGCAATTTTTATATCAGCAAAAAATTCTTCCGTAGCGTGAAAACTGATTTCAGCCGGATTTTCTACCGTATCGGTTTTCTCCGAAATTTTTTCTTCTTCTTCTTCAATAATTGTTTCTACTGATAAATTCTCTGTTTGTTGGATTTCGGTTTCTCCAGAAATACTTGGTTGAGTTGACGGTAAGAACTCATCAGTTTCCTGAAAATTAACTTCTGCAGCATCAACCGCAATTTGTTCATTAGTATCAACGGTTTCGGAAATTGGATCTTCCTGTGTTTCTGATTGAATTTCATCAATAATTTCCGTTTCTTCAGGAGTTGTTTCTACTTCAACAGTTTCAATTGCTTTATTTTGGGTAACGATTTGCCCTGATTCCAATGTAGATTCAAGATCAATTACTTCGCTTTTTTCATTCAGAAAATTATCTTCCCCTTCAAATAAAATTCTGTTCAACTCACCGTTTACATATACAGGTTTGGGAAGTGCGGTGGGTTCAGATTTAATTTTACCGAAGACTTCTTTATGTTTTTCTTCCTTGTTAATGTATTGATAATCAGTTTTTAATTCACTGGTTGTTCTTTCTGCTGAATTCCTGTTAATAAACTGATAAAGTATTTTTTTATCGGTGGTATAAGCAGCGGTAGTCGAAAGTGTATGCTGGTATACTTCCGGGTCGAATTTGTGGATGCCGAACAGGTGCAACGCTCTTATACTTTGTATATAAGGGTGTTTTTTTATTTCAGAATTCAGGATTTCCAAATCTTGAGACTGAAATAATTCGGGATTTTTTATTAATTCTAAAATTCTTGCGTTCATTACCAGTTGGCTACAATATCGTTAAAAATTTTATTGATGATTCTCTCGTTCACTACTTTTACCTGTGAAGCTTCAATTGCGTTGATATCAAGGTCGCTGCTGAAAACTGCTTCGTCAGAGTATGTTCTGTCGAAGCTTTTATCTGGCTCTATTTTGTTCTCGTAATGTACTTTTACAGTGATTGTTAACTTGTTTTGTGCTGCCTGAATGTTTCCGCCCGGAGCGTTTACTGCAGAAGAAATTGTAGTGGGAGTAATCGAGTAATCTGTGATTTCGCCCTCAATTAAGATATCAGGATTTTCTGCGGCACCCTTTAAAGTGGTTCTCTGTAAAAAGCGGTTCTGTATATCGGTAGAAAATTGCTGAGCCAGATTTGGGTTCATCAGCGCCGCATTATTTGGAAAATCTTTAATCTGAATTGTCTTGGTTTCAGGACTTAGAGATGAACCCGTAAAACTGTAGCAGCTCTGAAGAAAAAAGAAAAAAGAGAACAAACAAAAACTTAAAGATCGTCTTAATTTCATATGAATTCTGATGGTATGCATTAATCTTCTAAATTATATTGTTTGATTTTTCTATAAAGTGTTCTCTGAGAAATCCCCAATTCGTCAGCAGCCTTGTTTCTTCTGCCCTTGTGTTTCTCTAAAGCCTTGACAATCAGTTCCCGCTCGTTATTTTGAAGTGAGAGCGAATCTGGTTTCGTTTCTTCAATTTCAATATCTTCCACATCATCGTACTCATTATTTCCTTCTGAAATAATCGTAGGATTTTGAAACTGATTTGCATTATGGTTTTCAAAATAAAGAAGCGATCCGGAATTCTGAACCTGCGTTTCCGGCGTAAAAACCCGGTTGATGAGATTTTTTTCCTGACTGCTGAAATCGCTGTTTCCCCGGTTCTTTATGAGTTCCGAAGTTAGCGATTTTAAATCATTCAAATCATTCCGCATATCGAAAAGTATTTTGTACATGATTTCTCTTTCAGAATTAAATTCTGAATTCGATATTCCTCCGCCGTTTTTCTGTACTACTGCCGGAAGATTTGGTGATGCGGGAATATATTCAGCAAGTTTCACGGCATTTACCATTCTGTTTTGCTCCACTACCGTCATCTGTTCCACCAAATTCCGCAACTGCCGAACATTTCCGGGGAAAGGATATTTTTCAAGGTAATTCACT
>NZ_DAMBHK010000068.1:0-12197 GCF_032060305.1 Kaistella sp.
GCTGGAAACTCTTCCGTCATGCCGACCGAGAGTCTTTACCGAGGATCTTCGGTGAGACACAGGAGATTGATGTGGTGCATTATGATTCCGATAAAGCCTATGATGGCATGATGTGGGCTTACAGTCAGCTTTATTCGCGATTAAGGAAAGGCGGTGTATTCATCAGCGACGACATCAATGACAACTCTGCCTTTCAGGATTTTTGTGAGAAAAACGGGATTGAGCCGACGGTGGTGGATTTTGAAGGGAAGTTTGTGGGTGTTTTTGTAAAGTAAGTTTACATCAAATCTTTTCTCCAGTTAATATTATAAAGCCCCGATCTTATCCCTTTAAAATCTGTGATTAAATCACTTGCAATCATTATCCATTTTTTAGGCAATGGTGCATTTGCAATTTCGAAACTTCTGTGAATTCTTTTGATGTGCAACAGTTGTTCCTTAGGTATTTCCGGTTCGTTTTCGGCCCAGTTTTTCAGGTGATTCCAGAGCAGCACTCTTGTTGCCGCAGGCTTTATTTTACCGGAATCAACTTGGGAAATCCGGTTGCTTTCGTGCACGCCCCGAACGGCGACAGGTTCGTCCAAAATTCCGGGATAAAGTTTGGCATAAAAGGCAAGCCGCATCAGAAAATCAGTATCCTGGTGAAGTTTCAAATCGGTTTTCATCAACGCGTCCATTTTGTCTAATGCAGATTTTCTGATCGTTAAAGCATCAATACTGAACAATCCGAAACTTCCGCGCATACCGATGAGCCCGGGAAAAACGTCTTCAGCCGGATATTTTTTGTAAACGGTCGTCAATTTATCTTGGTAAATATTGAAATATTGTTCTTTCGCCTTCTCGGACCAATAATGAACTCCGATTGCGCCGTAAACTCCATCCACATCAGGATTTTTGAATAATTCTCTTTCTGCATCAAAACGGTTCGGAAGAAAAAAATCATCAGCATCCAAAAAAGCGATGAAATCTCCCGTAGCATTTCTCATCCCCACGTTTCTACTTTCGCCTGCTCCGTGGTTTCCTTTATCTGGATGCTGAAACAGTTTTACCTTTTCGTGCTTTTCGGCCAAAGTTTTACAAACTTCCAAAGCGTTGTCGGGAGATTTGTCTTCCACCAAAATCACTTCAAAAACCTCATCAAAGTGCAGCGCAGATTCTACCGCATTGGTGACGTATTTTTCGGCATTGTAAACGGGAATGATGACAGAGATTTTCATGCGGAAGCGTGCGAATATAGTTATTGATATAATCTACCTTTTTAGGACAGTGAAACGGTATCTGGTCTTCAGGATTTCTGGTTTAAAAAAAGCGGTTAAAAAAAACAGTACATATTTTTTCCAGCCTTTTTTCAAAGATAATTCAAAAGATCTTCTTTTCAGTAAAATGTGATTCCGAAATTTGCCTGGTAAGTCTTTGTCCTTGGACCATTGAAAAACAGAATCCCACAGCAGGAACTGTCTTTGGTTGTATAATTCGGAATAAAGTTCGATTTTGGTAATCCGGTTGTCATCATGAACTCCGCGAACGGCAACGGCTTCGGTGATATTTCCAGATTTTAAATGACTGTGATACGCCAATTTAATGATGAAATCGCTGTCCTGATGAACACGAAGGTTTTCGTTGAACTTTAGATTATTTTTTCTAATGCTTATATTCCGAACTGTCAATCCGTTGAGGTGAAAAAAAGTTCCAAAATCGTTTTTCAATCCCAATAATCCAAAAAAAACATCTTTTCCTTCGGCGTGTTTTTTGACGGTTGTCAATTCGATATTTTTGAATTTTTCCTGAAATTCCGCTTTTCCTTTTTCAGTCAGAAATTCAGTTCCAATCGCGTTAAAAACTCCTTCAATTTTTTCATTCCTAAAAATTTCTTTTTCCGCTTCGAAACGGTTCGGAAGATAATAATCATCGGCATCCAAGAACGCAATAAACTCTTGAGTTGCTTTTTCCAATCCCAAATTTCGGGTTGCTCCCGCGCCATGATTTCCTTGATCAGGATGTTGAAAAAGTTTTACTTTGGGATATTCGGTTTGCAAAGTTCTGCACAACTCTAAGGAATTGTCTGTTGAAGCATCCTCAACCAAAAGAATTTCCTTCACCTCATCTAAATTCACAGCAGATTCCACCGCTTTGCGCAAGAAAGTGGCGGCGTTGTAAACTGGGATGATGACGGAAATATCCAAGATAGAATAGGGGTTTAGTGGATTAGTTGTTTCGTGTGATTTGCCCACAAGGCCAATTGCAGCAGGTTCCAATGTTTTTTATCTCTGTTCAAATATTTTTGTGCAGTAGAAAAGTGTATGAAATCGAACACTTTCGACGATCTGTTTTTCAATAAATCATCCGACAGTTCCATCAAACTTTTTTCCTCGAACCATTTTTCTACCGAAGAACCAAAGCCCTGTTTGTGGCGGTTTCGGATGGTTTCCGTCCAATAATTTCCCATTGCTTCTCGAAGGATGATTTTGTCGTTTTCGGAATCTAATTTTAAATTTTCTGGAAGTTGGATACAGAACTCTGCGAAATCTTTATCTAAAAAAGGAGTCCGAACTTCCAGTGAATTTGCCATCGCCATTCGGTCGGATTTCACGAGCATATTTCCGGGCACATACTTTTCCAAATCAGTTCTCATGATATCGTTCAACGAATGTGGATTTGCCTTGAAACTATACTGTTGATAATATTTTGCATTTATTCCCAATTCTGCGATTTCTTTAGAACTGAAAAAATTTCTTACGCTATTTTGATGGAAATCGAGGATGTTTTTATGTTTGATATTTTCTTTGGTTAAGTAGGAGGTTTCCCGAAATTTTCCGAACTGTTTTAATCCAAATTTATACAAAATATTGTTGTAGCTGAAATGGTTTTTCAGTTGATTCTCAACATTGTAGAAACTGTAACCCCCGAAAAGCTCGTCGCCTACATCTCCTGCCAAAACCACCTTCAAATGTCTTGCAGCTGCTTCGCAAATTTTAAATTGGGGAACGTAGCTCATGTCTGCAAACGGTTCATCAAAAAAAGGAAAAATCTTCAGCAATTCGGCGGCGATATCCCCTCGGTTTTCGTAAATTTCAATATGGTTGGTGTGGTATTTCGCCGCAATTTCATCTGCAAATTTCAACTCGCTGTCTTCACCGGAATATCCAAAACTGATGGTGGTTTGTTTGTCTTTAAATTCATTCACCATCGCGACAATTGTGGAAGAATCTAAGCCACCGCTTAAGAAACTTCCGACCTCAACATCGGCTACAAGTTGTTTCTGGACTGCATTTTTCAGCAAAGATGTAAATTCTTCCTTTGCATCGGAAAGTGAAATCCCCAATTCATTTTTTGGGATTTCGTAATATCTTTCAACTGAAATTTTTCCATTTGAATAAGTAAGAAAATGCGCAGGAGGAAGTGTAAAAATATTAGAATAAATACTTTGATAAGTACTTACATAACCATATTGTAAAAAGTGGTAAAGTGCTTCGTTGTTGATTTTAGGCTCTATTATTCCATTCGCTAAGATGGCTTTTATTTCTGAAGCGAAAATAAATTCACCATTTTTTCCGATGGCGTAGTAAAACGGTTTTTCGCCGAAGCGGTCGCGTGCGCAAAAGAGCTGCTGTTTTTCTTCGTCCCAAATCGCAAAAGCAAACATTCCGGGAAGTTTTTCCAAAAGGTTTTTCCCTTTTTTCTGATACATGGCGAGAATTAATTCGGTGTCCGAGCTGCCACGGTATGGATAGTCTGCGAAATCTTTTTTGATTTCCTGATAACCATAAATTTCACCATTGAAGACAATACATTCGTTCGCGGTGTTGGAAAACATAGGCTGCTTTCCAGTTTCGGAAAGATCCACAATCGAGAGTCTGCGATGCCCGAGTGCAGCATTTTTAAAAAACTCGTGATGTTCCGCATCCGGACCGCGGTGCGCGATGGCACGGGTCATTTGCTGAACTTCTTCAGTATAGTTTTTGGCGTTTGAGGTTATGATTCCGGCGATTCCGCACATGGTTATATTGCTTTTGGTCTTAAAATTAAATTGTCAGTTTGGTACAATTCCTGATCATCTTCTGTAAATGTTTTGTTTAATACGCGAGAGAAAATTTCGTAGTGGTTATTGAGAAAGAAGTTCAACAATACTTCTGGGCTATAAGTTCCTTCTCTCCGAATACAATTTGGTGAGAACTCAAGGAAAATGGTCGGTCTGTTTTTTAAGAAAATTTCCTTGTTCCCTAAAATGACCACCGCTTCAAATCCTTCCACATCAATTTTCACCACATGAAACTCCTGATTTTTTGGCAATGTGTTTGCAAGCGTATTAATTTTTACCAGAATTTCCGGGTTGTTTTCCCTGTTTTTGAGAAAGGAACTGGCGCCACTGTTTCCAATATGAAAATATATTTTTCTGTTTTCTTCGCGCGCTCCTATAGCGGTGTTTTGTAAAACGATATTTTTATAACCGTTGGCTTTGATGCCATTCAAAAATTCCGTATAAATCAGCGGAATCGGCTCATAAGCGAAGATTTGTTTACAGTATGGAGCTAAAAGTAGGCTGTGCTGACCAATATTGCTCCCGATATCCAGAAATGTTTTTTCACTGGAAAGTTCGCTGCGGATATCATCAATAATTTCCTTTTCGTAAATACCATTTTCAAAAATATAATTATCAACAAATCCGAACTTTTTGTTGAGGAAAATCTTAGTTTTCTTTCCATTATAATTTATAGTGTACAACAACCTGTTATCCAGAAATGTTTTATTCTGTTTTCGTTTAATAAAATTGATTATGCCTTCCTGAAAGATGACTGAATTGATTGACTTTATGATCCTCATTTGTGCTTTTTTTACATAAAGACATTTTTAAACTTCTCCATCACTGGTTTTGGCAGAAACTTTTCGTAAGATTCCCGAGCAGAACGGGAAAGATCAGTATCCATAATAATTTGTTTCAGCTCGATGGAATTCTTATAAAGGTAGGCACTATTTCCCAATTCCATAAGATGAGCCTTCTCAGGAGAATCAGCAAAAGTGATAACGGGTTTATTTTTAAGTGCAAATTCCGCAACGGTAATTCCGAATGTTTCTCCACGCTCCCTTGCATGAAGAAGTGCGTCGCAAGTATTAATGAATTTAAGTTTGTACAGCACATCGGAACTTGGTGGTAAAAATATCATATTTTCCGCTTTCGGTTTCCACCATCTGTTTTTTGCGAATGAATCTACTCCCATGAACAGGAAATAAATGTCTTTGTATTTCCGCGCAATTTCTTCTGATGTTTTTTGCGCAAACGTTATATTGAAACTCTGTGCACCACCATAGTAACCAAATACCCTTGCGTTTCCAGGGATGCCCAGCTGTTTTCTTAAGTCTTCAGTGGTGTCTTCGGTAAAATTAATCATGTGGGGGACAAAGGGATATTTTCCCTGCGTCATTTCATCAGCAAGCCATTCTGAAACGTATGCATAAACATCACCGTGTGGCTCATAATACTTGAATACGGCATGCACGGCAGTTTTACATTCTTTGCTGAAAACGCCGTCGTTGTTTCCGTTCTTGATGGCATACATCAAATCTATGCTGTTCCTGCTGATGAACTGATCTACTTCCGAAAAATCATCATAGGCCAATACCTGGAATCGGTTTTTGAATTTTTCAATACCTAGCGCATGATTGGTTTTGCAGTTCCTGTCATAGGTGATCACCGACTCATTGCCGAGAAATTCCTCATTGAAATGGGCATAATCGTACATCGCGATTGATGTCCCGCGGTAATTAAGTTCGTTTTCGTGGAAGAGTATTTTCATTGCTGGAGACGATTTTTAAAATTCCTTATCAGTTTTTGCAGTATGTTTTCTTTGGGATGCTTTTTCAAATCATTGTGCATAAACATACCTTCACCCTGGGCAATTTTAAAATTCTGATTTACCCACCATTCTGCAATATCCCTTTCGAAATGTTCCGACTTTTCAGCAATTTCCTGAATATTTTTTTTGAAGAAACTTTTCTTTAAGAGAAAAGGATTGTTGGTCCAGTTCGCCCATCTGCTGTTGGTAACAAAAAACCCACCTTCTTTCTGAATTTTATCAGGAAAAGCTTCAGCCGGATCGAGCCAGTACAGAGATTCTAACAAATGTGGAGCATTCACTTTATGCCATGTATCGTAATAATCCAGTTCTTTTCCTTTATGTTTCATCGAGTGAACCGGATAACCCGGGTTACTTCTGCTGCGGTAGCGCACGATATCAAAACCATTTTCCAGCATATTCAGTCCTTCCTGAAGTTGTGAAAAGACGGTTTTTTGATTTTTAATGAGTTCCCAGTCGTGTTCGAGGAAAAGGACAGTTTCATGTTTGGCATTTTTGATCAGTTTCGAGATTCCTTTTCCGATTCCGATATTTTCGTTTAATCCGATATAGTTAATGCCAAATTTTTTGGCCAGTTTTTTATCTTCAGTACTTACCTCCTGAAAAAGAATGGTGATATCTTCTGACAGGTCCAACAGTCCGTTTTTGCGGTAGGATGCCAGCGTGTTTTTCAGCGTTTTACCGCTGTTCCAGGAAAGAATGCCGATGCTGACAGGGAAATTATTCATCTTTCGGAATTACTTTTTAATTTTCTCAATATTTTATTGTGAGCCAGTCTCATATTACGCTTTGTATTATGGATGAAGGTGGAAATAGATGAAATTGTGAATTCAAGAGGTGCAGTCATTCCGAATGAAGCATAATCGAAACCGTACAGGCGTTTGTTGTCAGCCCGAATATTATTCACCATGTTAAATGGATGAACAAACTGAATAAATAAGGCTTCGCGGTCAAAAAAAGAATACTCGTTATATATCCTGTACTTACTGTGATACGGTTCTTTGATCACTGAGCCGGCCTCGTTAATCTCTTCAACTAAAGAAACGAAAGGGCTCGCCGCCATATTTACCGAGAAGACCTTTGCATTTTTTCCGTTCATTTCAAGCTGTATTCCGGTTCGCACATCTATTACCAAATCATGAACAGGTTTAAAATACTGCTGCACTGTTTGGGTAAATTTTTTGTGCAATAAATCATCATTGTCAATATCGGAGGTGATAACAAATTGAAACTGTTCTTTTTTTGTTTTTATAAAATTTATTATCCAAGGTTGCATCTGAGCAAATTCATTGATAAAAACAGGAATTAATTTGGGATATTCTTTTTGAATAATAGTTATGACTTTTTTATACTTTGGATCTGTATTCACATCAAAGAAAACTAACCAGACAAAATCCTGGTTAATCTGATTCTTAAAAGATGGCAATGTAAATTTACGAAAAACTTCAAACCGGTGTTCATGCCATTCCTCAGAAAGCGGAGCTTTCCCATCGCGGGTTATGTTCCAGCTTTGCGTTGGAACATTGAATCGGGTAGTGATGATGTGGAGGAATGGTTTCATTTGAAGAAGCTGACTATTTTGCTGTAAATACGGTAAGGAAGACTGCTATAAATTTTATCCAGTTTCTGTTCATAAAAATCTTTACGGTTCATTGTTGTTATGTAATCCGTAAATAAATTATCATACAAATTTTTATGTTTCATGTACACGTAATCAAATGCTTTTTTTCTCTTTTCTGATTCAGATTTTAATTTCAGCATATTGGAATTACCGTGTTTTCTGTAATTGAAAACGCAATAATCAATTTTAATTTTTTTCTTTTCAGGATATGCTGCAACCAATTGAATCCAGAATTCCCAGTCTTCATAAGCACTGGAAATATTGGAATCGAATCTAATTTTGTCGCCAATATCTTTGCGTCTTACCAAATTTGTGATAAACATTTGATTTTGCTTCAATAGATCAGAAAGAGTAAAGGTGTCGTGTAGGTGAGAATAATTCTGTGAAATGCCGAATATGGCAGCGTCTGAATAAACAAGTAAAGCATCAGAATTATTTTCCAGTATAGCTGTCATTTTTTCTAAGGCCAAAGGGTTTAATGTATCATCACCATCTAAGAATAAAAGATATTCTCCGGAAGCATCTCCTATTCCTTTGTTTCTTGCAGCTGAAACACCGCTGTTTTCCTGGTGAATATATTTAATTCTATTATCAGCAGCTGTCATTTCTTTTACCAGAACGGCGGTTTCGTCTGTAGATCCGTCATCAATGATAAGGCATTCCCAATCCGTGTAGCTTTGTGTAGTAACAGATTGTATACATTCCTGGATGTACATCGCGTTATTGTATGTCGGAATTATTACTGAAACCATATATTATAATTGACCAAATTTTTTTGAATTTTTATAAGCTTTGATATTTTTCGCAAAGACCACGAAATTATTTGTGATAATTTTTATGAGCGTCCGTGGTCGAAAAATAAACTTTGTGACAATATTGGCGCTTACTAGTTTTTTGCTTGCTCTCATTTCTTTCAGGTACCCAGTTACCAAATCCAGTATAAACTTAATATCAAGATCTTGTAAATGATCTTTCAAAATTATTTCGTAAAATTTAATCTTTGCCGATCTTTTCTCTTTTTCGTTGTCGTTACGTCCGGAAATACTTAAATCTGTGACCCTAACTGATACCAAAGAGTTTTGTAAAAAAAAGATAGGCCTTTTTTTTGAGAATTCATAAATAGCTAAATAATCGGTGCCCCAAGCTAAAGGAATATTTCTAAATCCAACTTTCAGGTATTCGGCATATTTAAAAATATTCTCTGATAGTGATGCAGATATCCTACGTTGAGTAATATTCTGAAAAAAAGTCGCTGCATTACTGTTTCTATCTTGGAAAGTAAAATCTTTTATAATTGTACCATTCTTATTAATATGAATATGTGGGCTTCGGATTACAGATGAACCATCATTAATTACAGTATCTAAATTTTCATAAAATGTTTCTACAAAATTCTCACTAATCATGTCATCATCTCCCAAAATTTGGAACCACTCTTCAGTAACATTATCTAAAATACGTTTCCATTGCATCGCCAAGTTCTTGCTGCCTATATTCTCAGAATAGTCGTAATAGTTGTAATTACCGGCAGGAAAGTATTTATTAATCAAAGATTTTGGATTATCAGGACTTGCATCATTGCCAATATACAGCGTAAATCTTTTGTCTGTTTGGGCGAAAACAGATTTAAGCGTTTCTTCAAAGAACGCGATTTTGTAATAAGGAATAACAATGGCAAGTTTGTTCATTACTAAATATAATAATACTAAATTTCTTGGGAAGCAGTTAATTTTATGACAATTTGAATGACTATTTACTATCACTTCTAAAATAAAACATGATATAATAATCAATAATTTAGAGCTTACAGGATTATTTTGATTTATGGCTAGACCATATTTAGCTGAATTTCTATTTTGAGACTAATGTTTTAAAGTTCTCAAAAGTTACCAGATTCAAACTTTCTTTTCGATATTTCTCCATTACATAATATTCAAAATATGGATTGTGAACGTTTGTTGATGGGCCCAAATTTATTTTTTTTGAGATAATACCTACGCCCCAGTCGGTATCAATGCAACAACTGTATATATCTGTACGTTTTCTGGTGTTGAAAAAAGCCTTCCACGTTGTTCCATTCCAGTAACCCCCGGATGGAGACAGTCGATAATAGTAATTTTCAGCAGCGTGAAACTCCGTTGGAGGGTTGCAGTCGTGCATTACAATGAAACCATCTTCTTTCAGGTAATTTAGAGAATTGGTAATGTCTTTCTCGACCTGATCGGCTAGGTGTAATCCGTCAATGAAAACAACATCAAACTTAATTTCCGGGTTTAATATATTACCGCTCTTCAGTTTTTCAAAAAATTCATCACTAGTTAGTTTAAAATCAACATTATTTTCTTCATTTTCATAGCCCGGATCTACGCTGTACTTTAATGAAGCATTGATTTTGTCAAAATTATCTTCAGGATTCCGGACGCCAATTTCAAGATAAGTCGTTTTTCCGCCTATTTTTTCGAGAATAAAATTAATGACCTCAAATCTTAGGGGTCTTTTCTCAATTTCTTTAGTGCTTTCCTCTGAAGTGATTCGATGATATTTGTCCTTTAGATAAAGCTCCGCCAGTTGAAGCTTTTTCAACTCACTTTTATTAATGACAAGTTGATTGTTTTTTATAATTTTTATTCTCATATTTTTATCTCCATTCAAATTTTCCGAAAACAACTCCATGGTGGTAATTACCGTGAACCGTGAATGCTGACCCTGTATCTACAACATCAAAATAGCATACGCTTTCTACAGAATCATATCTAAATAGTTGTGGTATATGGATAAATGCTGTTATATTATATGATCCTGCAGTTAGGAATTTAGGTTCGATGAGGAGCTCGTAGTTGTTCTTATTGATTTCCAAAGGCGTCTCCGCAGAAAAAACTCTGGTTTGTAAAGCATCCTGTATTGTTACAAATATGTTTGCTTTTTGGATTTTTTTTATATTATCAATTTCAAGATTAATGATTATTTCATCATCATAATCAAATGAAGTTTCCAGAGTATGGTTCTTGTTTAGTATAGCTATTTTTCTAAAGAAAATATCTTCATTTCTTTGTTCTTCATTAATATATATTGCACTACCTTTTTGGGAATTTTTTAAATAGGAATCAATAATTAATTTGACATTTCCATGCTGTAGAATTTCTCCATCCTTAAGGTAGATGCCTGAATGACAAAGTTGTGAAACTGCTGCCATATTATGGCTCACAAACAACACCGTCCTGCCTTCGCCCTTACTTACATCGCCCATTTTGCCGAGGCATTTTTTCTGGAATTCGGCATCGCCTACCGCTAAAACTTCATCTACGATGAGAATTTCGGATTCCAAATGTGCGGCAACGGCAAAAGCCAGACGGACGTACATTCCAGAAGAATATCTCTTCACGGGGGTGTCAATATATCTTTCAACGCCGGAAAAGTCTACAATTTCATCGAATTTCCGGGTGATTTCTTTACGGGTCATTCCGAGGATTGCGCCGTTCAAATAGATGTTTTCGCGGCCGGTCATTTCGGGGTGGAAGCCGGTTCCCACTTCCAGAAGTGAGGCAATACGGCCGTTGGTGTAAATTTTTCCGGTGGTGGGTTTGGTGACTTTACTTAATAATTTCAGCAGCGTGGATTTTCCCGCACCGTTTCTGCCGATAATACCTACCGCGTCGCCCTGTTCGATCTCAAAATTGATGTCGCGCAGGGACCATACATATTCACTTTCACCTTTGGAGGTTCGGTCATTGGATTCTCCAATTTTCAGGTATGGATCTTCCTTGCCGCGGATCTGCGCCCAGAAACGGTTCAGGTCGTGCGAAAGCGTGCCGGTTCCTACCTGGCCCAGGCGGTATTGTTTTGATATATTTTCTGCTTTTAATGCGAGCATCTTTTGGCTGAGGTTTAGGGTAAGGATTAAACAGTGTCCATGAAACTTTTTTCCACTTTGTTAAACACGACAGTTCCTATGGCCAACAATACAAAGATAATGACGGAACTGGTGAGGAGCATTACGGGTGAGAAATCTCCGGAACCCAGCCAGCCGTATTTAAAACATTCGAAAATTCCGGTGAGTGGATTATACATGGCGATTTTTTTCCAGATGCCTGAAAGTGACGAAAGCGGATAAATTACCGGTGTGGCATACATAAAAAGGCTCACCCCAAATCCGAGAAGCATCTGCAGGTCGCGGTATTTTGTAGTGAGCGACGAAATAATCATTCCTGCTCCCATTGCAAATGCAGCCATCAATATTATTAATAAGGGTGTTGCAAGTAACCATACATTTGGAGTGATATCACCTTTGGTCAAATAATAGAGCCATACCAGAAGGAAAAGTATAAACTGTACACCGAACCGCATAAGATTGGAAATGACAATCGTAATTGGCATTACAAGCCGCGGGAAATATACTTTCCCAAAAATTGCAGCATTCGCTGTGAAAACACTGGAGGCGCTGGTTAAGGAAGTAGAGAAGTAATTCCAAAGCGTCACACCGGAAAGATAAAAGAGAATCTGCGGTAAACCGTCTGTTGAAAGACCTGCAATCTTACCGAAAACCACGACAAAAACAATGGTAGTTAAAATGGGATTGATGAAAAACCACACAGGTCCCAGAATCGTCTGTTTGAACGATGAAACGAAATCCCGCTTGACAAACATGTACACCAAATCCCTGTATCGCCAGACTTCGCCGAGTTTCAGGTCGAACATGGAATGGTCAGCTTCAATGGTTTCGGTCCA